>CAMSXY010000007.1 GCA_947065955.1 uncultured Caryophanales bacterium
ACACAAGGATGAACACTCTTTCCCTACACGACGCTCTTCCGATCTCCTTCTAATGAATGGACACTTACAGTGAGTAATGATACTCAGGTTAATTATTATGCATTATTTTTTAGTGAAAAAAGTGTCGATTATTTAGATTATGGATTTGTTAGTACCCGTTTTAAAGTAAGACCGACTTTATATTTAAAAATGGATGTAAAAATTATAGGAGGAGTAGGGACAAGTAGTAATCCATACCTTCTTGGAATATGAAAACTATAAACTAAATAAAAAATGAGATAATTCCTATTTTAAAAGTTGAGATAAGAAAGATTATACTTTTTTTACCTCTTTTTTTTCTTAATAAAATTATGATAAAGTACAAAAGAGGTGTAGAAAGATGAAAAAGGTCATTAAAGTTTTTAAGAAAAATGCAAAACTCATATTAGTATTTTTAATAGGAGTTTCTTTTACAGGAATAAGTGTACTTGCATTAAACAAAATCGAAAGCAAAGATGTTTTCTATACACATGTATCTTCTAATGTAAAAAATGTGCAAGAAGCGGTAGAGGAAATTTATACTTTGAAAGAAGGAAATAAATTTCTTTTAGAAAATGGATTTCGCTATACAGGAGCAAATCCTAATAATTATATAAGTTTTAATAATGAATTGTGGAGAATTATAGGGATATTGGATGGAAAAATTAAAATTATAAGAAATGAAACGATTGGATCGCATTCATGGAATAGTGAGCAAAAGAATGACTGGGCAATGAGTAATTTATATCAGTATTTAAATACTACTTATTATGACAGTTTAAATGAAACAAGTAAAATTATGGTAGAAAATGCAACTTGGAAAACGGGAGGATGGAGTACGCCCAATGTTACTACCCGACAAATGTATCTATACGAAGGAAGTGTAAAAGGAGCGACTTCTTCTGCTTCTATTATCACTAATGGTTATATAGGACTTATGAGTGCATCCGATTATGGATATGCAAGTAGTGAATGTTATAACAAAATGAAATTAAATGATTATAATAATACTTTATGTGTAAGTACAAATTGGCTTAATTCAAAAAAAAATGAATGGACAATAACGGTCTCTTCTGTTAGTGAAAGAGGGGTATTTTATATTTCAAACGTTGTAAGTTATATTAATGATGTAAACGTTGCTTACGAAGTTAGACCTTCTTTATATTTGAAATCTGATGTATATATAAAAGAAGGAACAGGAACAAGCAGTGATCCTTATATAGTAACTATAGATTGATTCTTGCTTTTTTTAATAAAAAATTCTATAGAAGAGTATAAAGTTACACAAAAAAAATGGATTTTGTCCATTTTTTATTTTTCAGTAACACTACAATCCATATTTTTTTCCTCGATAAGTTTTAATAAATCATCTTTGGTGGCTGGATATTCTTTTTTGTTTTGAAGATCACTACTATTAAGGGTAATTTTATAAAAGTAGTTAAAATTAGTATCATCAAATTCGCCAATAGAGTTTTCTTCCTCTATTTTTTCTTTAAAATCAAGATATTGTTGTTCATTTTCAAAAGAATAGGTATCATTTATCTTGATTGAATTCATTTTATCATTTATTAAAAGATAAGTCGTATTTCTAGAAATCTCATACCCTTCCACTAAGTTATTTTCCCTAGACATACAAGTATAAGTTATATTCATTCTTTTTTCTTCTACTTTTTCAGGCTCTTTAGAAGGCGCTTTTACTGTAGTTGGGTTTAACTTTTTATAAATAGTTGGCATAAAAAAGATAAAAATAACAATAATTACAATAACAATAAACAAAAAAGTAAAATCTTTTTTCTTTTCTTCCTCTTTTTTTAAGTCATTTTCTTCTTCTTGTGGAAGAATTGTTTTTTCTTTAACATCTACATTTTCAGCGTTTGCTGTTTCATTTCCTATAGTTTCTTTTTTTTCGTAATGATTATTTTCCTCCATATTATCACCATATTAACTATATCAAAAAAAGATTAAAATGGCAATAATATTCCCTTAAAAGATTTTATCTATTAAAAAAAGCTTGACAACTGTTTAATGCGTTGTTAGAATAGGCGAAAAAAAGGAGAGAATAGGATGTCAAATAAAATGTTTATTACGACAGTAAATTGTAATGGAAAGGAAGTTTTTGTATTTCAAGTTCCTGGGGAAAAAGGTTTTACTTTTTTACAGGATAATTTAAAGGAAGAGGAAAGAGAAACATTATCTAAAATTTTTCCAAAAGATTCAAAAATATGTTTAAGTAAAGATTCTTTAAAAAGGAGAATGAAAGTTTTAACATTTAGTTTAATCGCAACCCTGGTAAGTAAAGGACAGGTTTATGCGCAAGCGAATGTGGAGGGGAATGTTAATACCTCTATCGAAAAAACTATAGATAATTTAGAAACAGAAAATCTAACAGAAGATGAAATTCGAAAAATAGTAGAAGAAACAACTAAAGAAAATGTGGTACAACTTTATGATATAGATTCTATTATTCAAAAGTACCATTTAGAAGAATCCAGAGAGATTATTAAGACAAATTTTTTAGAATTTTGTAAATATTATGATACAATTGTTAAAAATCAAAAAATTATGCCAGAAATATATCCGATATTATTAAAAGATTTTTCTTATTTTCAACAATTAGGAGTTTTAGATCATATACAAAAGAGATTAGCCACTTTAATTGTTGGAATAGACGACTTTGAATGTATGATATTTGGAGCTTCTGGATTATATGAAAACAATTATGTTCGTTTCATCTCCAATGCCAGTGATGAAACAAAGGCCCACGAACTTTATCATTCTTATGCACAATTACTAGAAAAAGGTGGATTGTTATACGATATAGATGAAAAGAAATTTTATGATGAAAACGATCCAAATGTCGCTTGGGAAAGGGCATATCGTTTATCTTTTGGATTTTTTGATGAGTCAATAGCAGCGGATATTTCCTCTTCACGATATTCTAAAAGACAATATAGTAACACCTATGAGGATATGGCAGATTTATTACAAGTATTTTATTTAATCTTTGGAAAACAAGATATCTTAAAACATTATTTAAATGGAGAGCTTTCACCTTATTTAGTCACCCAATTAAAAGAAAGCCATTTATCGGATGAAGAAATGATTCGTTTATTAGCAAATTTAGAAATTGTTCGTCAGTATGCTTCTTTTGGATTTTGGTCTTTATATTCTGGAGAACTAGACGCTTTAACGGAAGAAGAAATAAAAGTTGAAAAATGGAAAATAAATTTAAATATAGATCGAACCAAAACAGCTATCGTAGATACTATGTTAAAAATTTATGAAAATAAAACAGGAAAAAAATGGATGGAATGTAAAGAATTACAAGCCTCTTTGGAAGCTTTTATAGGTGGAAGAGAACTTCAATATACTTATTACACAGATACAACAAGAAAAGAAGTGTCTAATTTTTATGGTTCGAGTGCACAACAGGAAAAACCAAGTTTAGTTACAATTGATAAAGAATATTATACCTTTGCGAAAAAAAATAGTTTTTTACAATATGTATACCATCCGCTTTTTAATTCAGATGACCAGATATCACAAGTAAAGTATACACCAGAAGATGAAAGAGCAGATTTTAAAATTTTATTTAATAATGGAAAAGAAATTTGGTATGATGAAGGAGAAATCGTACGATACTATTCTGCGACTTATGAGGATCCAGATTATGGAAATTATGAAACAAAAGATTTTCAAATGGTAAAATATATCAAATAGTAAGAAATTTATTGAAAGAAGATTTTATCTTCTTTTTTTGACAACTACCTGTAAAAAGAAAAGGAATTATAAATAAAAGGAAAAATACATGTTATAATAAAAATAGGAGGTATTATGAAAAATAGTCTATTTATTACAACCATCGAATGGAAAGGAGAAGATATTTTTGTATTTCAAGAAAAAGGTAAAGGGAATTTTACTTTTCTAAGAAAAAAAGAAGAAAACTATTTTCCTTTAGAAGAGGAAGAAGAAAAAAAATTACAAAAAATCTTTAAAGAAAACAAAAAAGTATTAAAAATTTCAGAACCAAAAGAGTATTTAATAAAAAGAATAAAAATATTGACTTTTGGGTTAGTTGCTACCTTGGCTAGTCGTGGAAAAATCTATCCCCAGGCAGGAATGGAAGAGAAGATTAACACATCCATAGAACAAACCGTTGATAATTTAAATAGAGAATTAGATGAAGATGAAATAAACCAAATAGTTGCCGAAGTAACCAATCAAAACACAACTGTACGTTACGATATTGAAATGATTATTAGAAAATATTCGCTAGAAAGTTCCAGAGAAATAATCGAAAAAAATGAAGAAGAATTTTGTCGATATTACGATACGATTATCAAAAATCGTAATATTATAGATGATATATATTATGTATTACTGAATAATTTTTCTTTTTATAAATCATTAGGAATTTTAGATTATGTTCAAACAAAAATTTCAGATGTATCTATTGAAGTGGATGATGCACTTTGTGAAATGTATAGATGTAAAGGTCTTTTTTTCTCACCTAACCGTATCATTTTAAAAAGCGATTCATTAAATGCTGGAATGGATCATGAATTCTGTCATTACTTATCTAATGTGGCAGATATATTTTATGACTTCGATACCAAGAAAATTTCAACTTCAATAAAAATAACCGACGTTTGGGAGGAAGGCATAAGTATGATCGGCTTCAAAGAAGCCCTTGCGGAAGATATTGCCTCAGCTAGATATTTATATGACTTTAAAGAATATGCCTCTTGTTATCTAGAAGTCATAAATGTATTACAAGGATTTTATATAATGTTTGGAAGGGAAGAAATGATAACAGCTTATCTTTCTGGAAATTTTAACGATTATATAATAACCCAACTTAGAGAAGTAAATTTAACAGATCAAGAAATCGCCCGTTTATTTTCTAATTTAAAGATTATCCTTTATTCTGCTGATAAAAAATTAGGTGAATTCATAGGAACGAATAATGCTAGGACCTCTGTTGTAGATACCATGTTAAAAATTTATCAAAATAAAACAGGAAAAGATTGGAAAGAAAATATTGAATTTCAAGTGATTTTAGAATCTATTATATCCAACAAAAATTTACAAGAAAAATATTATTTGGGTAACCAAGATATTAATTTCTTGGATATGAATCTTCGTGATCCTGATAACGAAAAGCTTGCGTATCCAGCAACAGTCTTTTTAAATCAAGAGTATTATAAAATGGCTAAAAGTCAAAAAATTATGCAAGATATAAATCATGCTAGATTTGGTCCAGATGATAAAATTAGTCAATTAAAATACACGAAAGAATATGATGCAAATGCTGATTTGAAGGTACAGTTTATTGATGGGAAAGAATTATGGTATAAAGATGGGAAAATTGTACGATATTATTATGCGAGTTATGAAGATTCCAATTATGGAATTTATGAAACAGACAATTACGAAACAGTACAAGGTATAAAAAGATAAAATAAAAAAATAAATTTGTCTAAAAAGCAAATTTATTTTTTTTATGGAGAAATATTTTTAAAATTTTTCTAAAAAAATATATAATTAAAATTCTATTTTAAACAAAATATAAAATATTTTTTTTAACAAAAAAACGTTTTATAAAAAAGAGGGATTATGTTTTTACGAAAAAAACGGATAAAAAAAACATTGACATCGGAGCTTGGGTCTGCTATGATGAAAGTGTTTAAAGATAGGTGTGTGGTGCATGAACAAGATAGAAGAAAATGTATTATTTGATGATTTAATCGTAGTAAAAAGAAGTGGTCAAAGAGTAAATTTTCATACGACAAAAGTAGCTCTTGCTATAAAAAAAGCCTTTGATCAAGTTATGTTTGAAAATTCAGAAAAACAAGTAAATAAAATCTATGAGGAAGTTCTTTTATATATTTTTGAAAATTATCAAGATCGAAAAACGATCCATGTAGAAGATATTCAAGATATTATTGAAACGAAACTAAAAGAAAATAAATATATAGAAGTTTATCAAGCTTTTAGTGATTATAGAGTAAGAAGAGCTGCTTCTAGAAAAGCTTTTATTAAACAGGAACATAAGTTTTCAAAAGCTATAGAAAGAATTGTAAGAGAAAACGAAAGTAGAAATGGATACGATAAACCCAATGAAATTCTTTTGGATTTTGGAAAAACCATTGCTTGTGAATATACAAAAACGTATATATTAGAAAATAAATTCGTAAGAGCGCATGAAGAAGGAAGTCTTTATATTCATAACTTAGATTATTTTTATTTAGGAAAACTTTCTTCTACCCATTTACTACTAGAAGAACTAAAAGAGGATTTTCCAAATAAATTAATTTTTAAAGTATTAGAGGCAAAAAATGAAATAGATGGAGAAATCGCAATAAACGCATTGGATGAAGAACTTTTAGAATATCTTTTTAAAACCTTTCGAAAAACACTAAAAAAAACAATAAAAAAATACTTAGAAATCTCTAATTATTTAGAATATATTCCTTTAAAGAAAGTAGAAGAAATCATTGAAAAAGAACAGAGTATTAATTTTGATTTAGAACATTTCTCCTCTTTTATTTTAAATGAAAGGGTAAAAGAATTATTTGAATTAGCCTATAATGATACCATGGATTTTCTTTTAAATGAATTATCCGAAAATATTCGCATTTTACTTGTTCGTTTAAATGAAAATTCTTATGAAAATAAAAAATATTCCATAAGTATTGGAGGAAATAACTGTTTCGAGGTACTTATGATTACACAGTGCTATTTAAAGGAGTTAGAAAAACTTCCTAGAACCGAAAATGTAACAACCATTTTCAAAGTAAGAAAAGAGAATAATTCAGAAGTGTTAGGAAAAATAAGCGAATTAATTGCAGATGGAAAAAATATAGCTTTATCCTTTGTAGAAACGTCTTATAATAAAGAAGAAAATGTTTGTATAGAATATTTTAGTTTAGGAGGAAGAATCTTTGAAAACCCTATTTATGAAGAAAAAGGATCGAAGGGAAGGATGTTTGTAGGTTCTATTTCTATAAATATGGGAAGATTAGGTTTTAAGTATCAAAATAAAGATTTAAAAGAATTTTATGTAGAACTAGATTCTTTATTAGATATGACCCGAAATGGTTTAGTGGAAATCTTTGAAACAATAGGAAATAAGAGTAAAGAAAATTACCAAATTTTATTTCACAACAATATTTTAGAAGATGAAAAATTAGAAAGTGGTCAAAAAATTAGAAAAGTGATTAAAAAAGGAGTATTAAATATAGAACTCGCTGGATTAAAAGAATGTGTTTTAAATTTACAGGAAACTCTAGAAAAACAAAAGGATCTTCTTTTAAATATTTTAAGTTATATAAATGAAAAGTGTAAAAATTATACACTAGAGTCAAAATTAAATTTTATCGTAAGTGAAACAAGTAAAGAAAGACCACTAAAGAAATTAATGGAATTGGATAAGGCTATTTATGGTATTAAAAAAGGTATCAATGATAAAGGGCAGTATGAAAGAGTAGATAGCTTATTTTCCTTTAAAAATGATTTAGAAAAGGATATGGAACATATAGGAAAATATCAAAGGTTTTTATCGGGAGGAAATTTAGTCAAAGTGCCTCTTTCCAAAAATGTAAAACCAAAACAAATTGTAGAGATTATCCAAGTTGCTATTCAAAAAGATGTTGGATTTTTAAAATTTGAAATTAGAAAGTAGGAATAACTTGAAAATTAGTGGAATGCAAAAATTAACGTTACTCGATTACCCAGGAAAAACAGCCTGTCTTCTTTTTACACAAGGGTGCAATTTTCGTTGCCCTTTTTGTCACAATAAAGATTTATTGAAAAATGAGCAGGCAAGTAAAATAGAAAAAAACGAAATATTTGATTACTTAAAAAAAAGGCGTGGACTTATAGATGGAGTTTGTATTAGTGGAGGAGAGCCTCTTTTACAAGAAGATATTGAAGAGTTTATAAAAGAAATCAAAGAAATGGGATTTTTAGTAAAACTAGATACCAATGGAAGTAATCCCTTGAAACTAAAAAGGCTTATAGAGCAAAAACTGGTAGATTATATTGCCATGGATATAAAAAATGATTTTTTAAAGTATGATGAAACAGTAGGAATTTCTAAATTAAATACTCAAAAAATTAAAGAAAGTATTGAAATTATTGAAAATTCCAAAATTGATTATGAATTTCGTACAACTGTTGTAAAACAACTTCATAGTTTAGTGGAACTTGAAAAAATTTGTAAATATTTAGGGCCAAAGGTTAACTACTGTATTCAAAATTACCAAAATTGTAATACCGTTTTAAAAAGAGGATTAACAGGTTTTGAAAAAGAAGAACTTCTTGGTATGTACGAAAAATTAAAACCATTTTGTCCCCATATTATGCTTAGAGGAATATAATTGTAGAAAAGAGGATATGTTATGTGTAAAGTAAGAAAAAGAGAAGGAAAAATTGTTCCATTTGATATTAAAAAAATTTCATCTGCCATGATGAAGGCATTTGAAGCAGAAAATAAAAAGTATGACGAAGAAGTTATCGACTTTCTAGCCCTTAAAGTAACAGCCGATTTTGAACCCAAAATCAAAGATAACATTATTAATGTAGAAGATATACAAGATAGTGTAGAGGCCGTTTTAATTAAAGCTGATTATACAGAGGTTGCAAAAGCTTATATTTTATATAGACGAATCCATGATAATATGCGAAAAATCGAATCCACTATCCTCGATTATAAAGAAGTTGTCAATAGCTATGTAAATGTTACTGATTGGCGTGTAAAAGAAAATTCAACCGTTACTTATTCCGTAGGAGGGCTCATTTTAAGCAATTCAGGAGCAATTACGGCTAATTATTGGTTAAGTGAAGTTTATGATAATGAAATCGCTAATGCTCATCGTAATTGTGACATTCATTTGCACGATTTATCCATGTTGACAGGATATTGTGCAGGTTGGAGTTTGAAACAATTGATCCAAGAAGGATTAGGAGGAATTACAGGAAAAATTACCTCGTCTCCCGCTAAACACTTATCAACTTTATGCAATCAAATGGTAAATTTTTTAGGGATTATGCAAAATGAATGGGCAGGAGCTCAAGCTTTTTCCTCTTTTGATACCTATTTAGCGCCCTTTGTTAAAGCGGATCATTTAGATTATAAAGAAGTAAAACAATGTGTACAATCTTTTGTGTATGGAGTAAATACACCAAGCAGATGGGGAACGCAAGCACCTTTTACCAACATTACTTTAGATTGGACAGTGCCAAACGATTTAGCGGAATTAAACTGCATTGTAGGCGGAAAAGAAATGGATTTTAAATATAAAGATTGTCAAAAAGAAATGGATTGTATTAATAAAGCTTTCATAGAAATCATGATTGAAGGCGATGCTATGGGAAGAGGATTTCAATATCCAATTCCAACTTACTCCATAACCAAAGATTTCGATTGGTCAGAAACGGAAAATAATAAATTGTTATTTGAAATGACAGCTAAATATGGAACTCCTTACTTTTCAAATTATGTTAATAGTGATATGGAACCTAGTGATGTTCGAAGCATGTGTTGCCGTTTACGCTTGGATTTAAGAGAATTAAGAAAAAAATCAGGTGGTTTTTTTGGAAGTGGAGAATCCACAGGATCCATTGGTGTTGTCACAATTAATATGCCTAGAATTGCCTATTTATCCAAAAATGAAAAAGAATTTTATGAACGTTTAGAGCAAATGATGAATATTGCTGCGAGAAGTCTAAAGATTAAAAGAAATGTCATTACTAAATTATTAAATGAAGGATTATATCCTTATACGAAAAGATATTTAGGAACTTTTAATAATCATTTTTCAACCATAGGGTTAGTCGGGATGAATGAAACTTGTCTAAATGCAAACTGGATAAAAAAAGATTTAACGGAAAAAGAAGCACAAGAATTTACAAAAGATGTTTTAAATTTCATGCGTGAAAAATTATCCGATTATCAAGAAGAATATGGAGATCTATATAATTTAGAAGCAACTCCAGCAGAATCAACGACCTATCGTTTTGCGAAAAAAGATAAAAGCCTTTATAAAGAGATTATTACAGCTGCAGAACAAGATGGAAATCCTTATTATACAAATAGTTCTCATTTACCAGTTGGTTATACAAATGATTTATTTGAAGCCCTTGATATTCAAGATGAACTTCAAACCTTATATACCTCTGGAACTGTTTTCCATGCCTTTTTAGGAGAACGTTTGGAGGATTGGAAGGCAGCCGCTAATTTAGTACGAAAGATTGCAGAACATTATCGTTTGCCTTATTACACGCTTTCACCTATTTATTCTGTATGTAAAAACCATGGATACCTTGAAGGGGAAGTAAAAAAATGTCCAAAATGTGGGGAAGAAACAGAGGTTTATAGTCGAATAACAGGATATTATCGCCCTGTTAAAAATTGGAACGAAGGTAAATTACAAGAATATAAACAAAGAAAATGTTACGAGATGAATTGTTCTAGTTTAAAAGAAGAAGAAAATGGAATTTTCCTTTTCGGAACGAAAACCTGTCCAAACTGTAAAATGGCACAAACACTACTTGAAAAAGCAAAAGTAAACTATACATTTGTAGATGCAGAAGAAAAGATAGAACTTACTAAAAAATATGGTGTAAAACAGGCCCCTACATTAGTAATAAAAGAAGGCGAAAAAATAGAAAAAATGGTTAATTTGTCAAACATCAAAAAACAAATAGAAATGTTTAAGATTTAGGTGAAATATGTATGATGTCATTATTATAGGCTGTGGTCCAGCAGGAATGACGGCTGCCATTTATGCCGCAAGAGCAAATAAAAAAGTATTGGTTTTAGAAAAAGAAACGATTGGAGGACAGATGTCCTCTTCCCCTTTAATTGAAAATTATCCTGGATATACCTCCATTAGTGGAAGTGAACTTGCTTGTAACATGTTTTCTCAAATGACTTCATTAGGTGTAGAATTCGAATTAGAAGAAGTCCAAAAAATAGAGGATGGAGGGATTAAAAAGGTTGTAACAGACGAAAAGATTTACGAAGCGAAAACTCTTATTCTTGCAACAGGAGCCAAACATTGTTTGCTTGGCTTAAAACGGGAAGAGGATTTTATAGGAAAAGGAATTCACTTTTGCGTTTCCTGTGATGGAGCCTTTTTCAAAAATAGGGAAGTTGCGGTTGTTGGTGGAGGAAATAGCGCTTTAATAAATGCTTTATCTTTAAGTTCTATTTGTAAAAAAGTTTTTATTTTTCAAAATAAAGATCATTTAACAGCTGAAAAAATCCTTATAGAGCAGATATCTACAAAAAAAAATATTGAAGTCTATGTAAATACAACGGTTACAAAAATTATAGGGGAAACAGAACTTGAAAAAGTAGAGATAAATATGAATAATTTAAGAGAAGAAAAGAAAATAGATGGAATGTTTCTTTCCATTGGACTTTCTCCAGAAAGCACTCTTGTAAAAAATATTTTAAAAACCAATTCCTATGGCTATATCAAGTCTTGTGATTGCAAAACGGAAATTTCAGGTTTGTTTGTAGCAGGAGATTGTCGAGACAAAAAAATAAGACAAATTACAGCTGCAACAAACGATGGAACTTTGGCTGCTATGAATGCTATTGAATATTTAGAAAATATAAAATTTTAAATATTGTTTATAATTTTTCTAAAAACAATGTATAATAAAAGTACAAATATTGCAAAGGAAGGAAAGTTTTAAATGAAAAAGTTTTTATTTATTGTTACTCTTGGATGTGCTGCTTGCTTTATTTCTGGATGTGGTAAAACAGATTATACAAAGAAAGTGTTAGAATGTGTTAAAACAGAAGAAAAAAATGGCGCTTCAAACCAACTAAATTATACAATTCGCTTTTTAGAAAATGGGGATGTAAATCAAATTTGTTTTGATCAAATCAGTACATATCAAGATGAAACTCGTGCACAAGCAGGGTATGATTTTTGTACTGTACAAGCGAATGTTTATTTAAACAATGGGGAAGAAGCAAGCTGTTCAATCGATGAGAAAAAAGTTGAAAGCAAAAGATGTTATCCTCGAACTTCTATTATAGGAGAAGACAGAGGAACTTATGATCAAGAAAAAAAGTATTTTAAAAATGAAGGATATACATGTACAGAGAAAAATGCTGACTAAAACTAAGATAAAAAAGAATCAAATTGTATAAAATAAAAGATAGAAATTTTAAAAATCTATCTTTTTTTATTAGAAAAATATATTCGTCTTTTTTCTTAAATATAGAAATAGTTTTTTAAAAAATTGAAAAATTCTTTTAATAGAATGGATAAAATAAGTTAATTAGGAAAAATTTAACATAAAATGGATAATAAAAAAGACCATTTCTAGTCTTTTTAATAATTACTCAGCTTCGTTATTATAAGCATCAATAATTGTTTTTTCGAACTCTTCTCTTGTTTCTTGATTAATTGGATGTGCTATATCGCGATAACCTCCAGTTGCTGTTTTTCTGCTTGGCATTGCGATAAAAAGTCCATTATCTCCTTCAATAATACGAATATCATGAATAGCAAAACAGTCATCTAATAAAATAGATGCAATTCCTCTCATTCTTGAATCTTCTTTTTCAACTTTTCGTACGTTAACGGATGTAATTTTCATATAGATCTCTCCCTTCGCTATTAATTACAATAATAGTATACAATAATTTTTGATGAAAAGCAAGCTATTAAAAATCAATTTTAATGACTTTTGTTATAACATCTGAATACGAAAAAGATTTTATTTGTTTTGAAATACTATTTTCTACTAAAAAGATATTATTATAAAGCTCTTTGATTTTCACATCATATTTTTCATACTTATTTCTTCCTAAATTATATTTAATTGTTACGTTTTTTCCAATGTGGTCATTTAATTCCTCTTTAATTTTATCGATCGTCATAAATTCCCCCTATCTTGGATAACCAATATACATCGTTCCTCTTGTTACGACACCCCCCATTCCTTGTGCCCCATAACGAGTTGTTTCTAAAATACTTTTTAAATCAATATCCCGATTAATATCGGAAAGGCTCATTTTTCCAGCGATAATAGCAGGATCTAAAGCGTGGATATTAATTCTTTTTGGGCTAGAGGCAAAATTTGCTCCTGCTCGAATAAGCTCTTCATAGTTAGATTGGCAAGCTCCTGCAATAATAATGAGTTTTTCATGGCTACTTTCATATTTTCTGGCTTCTCTTACTGCATTCGCAAAGTTTAAACTGTTTTTATAAGCGTTGACATTATCTTTACTTCCTTTTTTACGGTAGTAAGCATCGTGTCCTGTAATAACAACGATATTAGGTTTATATTCTTCTAATAATTCTTGAATACGAAAGGGAGTATTTTCTTCTGTTTCACTAATCCCCATTGCCCAAATATGAATTTTTTTATAGTAATCTAGACATCGATTTAAGTAATCATTATCTCCATCAATATGAAGGATTTTTCCTGGAAGATAAAAATAATCTTCTCGATTTAATTCTTCTGTTACGCTAATTCGTTCAATAAATTTTTTTTCTTCTTCTGATTCTTCTTCTTTGGTATATAAATTAAGATCATCTATAGGGCTATCTGCACAAAGACGAATATTAATTCCTTTTAAATAACAAATATCATTTTCAATATCGACAATAGTGAAGATAGTGTCATTATTATGAGACGTTCGTGTCACATGATCCCCGATTTTAAAGTCCATATTATCACCTAAAAAAAGATATGCATTTGAAAAAAAATTTATTCTAGAAAGACGAATATATAAAAAAATTTAAAATTTCGTACAGTTTTAAATATCTTATATATATTTTAAAAAAGGTTTAAAAAATAGTTAAATGGAGAAAATAATGCTGAATAATTTAATTTGAGGTGTTATAATAGAGGTAATTAAAGGGATATACAAATAATAATTTGATAAGTAATGATAGGTACAACAAAAAAATATAAGAGAAAAATTTTAGTTGCAATTTTTTTGTAAAATAAAAGAAAAAGAAACGATTAAACTTTATTTTTTAGTAAATGTTAATGATAGTTGACAAATTTCCAACTCAAAAAGGTAGAATGCAACAAGAAGAAAGTATATAATGAATGCGAGGTGAAAAAAATGCATATAGGACAAAAACTTTTAGATTTAAGAAAGGAAAAACATTTGTCTCAAGAAGAAGTTGCGGATAAATTAAACGTTACTAGACAGACAGTTTCAAAATGGGAAACGGAACAAAGCACGCCCGATTTTGATAAAATTATTCCCCTCTGTGAATTATATGGAATTACAGCGGATGAATTATTTACTGGAAAGAAAAAGGAAGAGATAACAAAAGAAGAGGTTTCAAAGGAAGAAACCAATATGGAAAAAGTTAAAAAAGCAAAAGGAATAGGAATGGGGATTTTTCTTTACTTTATTTCTATTATTTGGATTATGGTAACAATTCCTGTATTCAAAATGAACCCTATCTTATCTTCGGCTGTATTTTTACTTTTTTGTGGGTTTGCCACTTATATGATCGTTTATACGAGTATTGTTTATAAGAAAAAGAAAACAAAAGAAGAAGATCAAGAATCAAAAATCGTTAAGCAAATAAACGAAGTGATTGCTATTATCGTACTTTTTTTCTATCTTCTTTTAAGCTTTCTTACAATGGCATGGTATATCACTTGGGTTTTATGGATTGTTTATGCTTTAATAGAAGAAATCGTTAAATTGATATTTATGATTAAGGAGAACAAAAATGAAGAATAAACCCCTATTAATTACTTTAATTATTTTACTTACAATCCTAGCCATCGGTCTTATTATTGGGATGTTTTATATAATAAATGGAAAAATACGCTTTCCACAATTCAGTTCTTATAAAGTAAGCAGTAACCTTTCCATAGAAAAGACGTACGACCTAACTTTTGAAAAAATTCGTGTAGAAGCAAAAGCGAGTGAAATTCATGTAAAAAAGACAAAGGACACACAAATAAAACTTCGTATTTTTAGTGATCATGAAAAAACAAAAGTCGAAATAAATAATCAGGAATTGTTTATAAAATTAGAAGAAAAAGCTTGCATTGGTTTTTGCTTTCATCAAACGATTGATAAGATAGAATTATATATACCAGAAAACTTTGAAAAAGAAATAAATTTAATTAATGAATATGGAAATATTATTATAGATTCTTTTTTAAATGCTGATATTAAAATAAAAGAAAATTGTGGAGATGTAAAGGTTGCAGGAGCCAATCGTGCTTTTATTGAAAATGAGTATGGAGATATTGAACTTTCGAAAGCAACAAGTGCTAGTATTCATCAATCAGCAGGTGATATTTTAGTAGGGGAAGTAAAAGAGATTACAGCAGAAAACGAGTTTGGAGATATTCATATTACAAGTGTCTTTGATTTTTTAGATATAAAAAATTCTTGTGGAGATATAAAAATTGATCAAATTGATTTGAAAAGAAATTCTACGATTACAAGCAGTTTAGGAAATGTAAAAATCGGTTCAACAAATGCTATTTACATTGATGCAAAAACCAATTTAGGAGATGTAAAAATCAATAACAATGAAAGAAACGCTGATATCCTTTTAAAGATCCAAAACAGTTGTGGCGATATCAAAGTTAACAACTAAAAAATAAACATAAAGTATAAACTAATAAAAAAAGAGTGTTTTTCTTATGAAAAAAGGCATAATACTAAAAATTATGCTTTTTTTTCTTTCCTTTTTTATTTTAGTATTATGATAAAGTAAAAAAGAGGTGTGAGAATGAAAAAAAATGTAAAATTTATATTGGGAATTATACTTGGACTATCTTTAGGAAGTGTAGGTGTTTTTGCTGCCAATATAGCAAGTAGGGATGTGTCTTATGAAAATAAAGTGTCCAATGTAAACAATGTACAAGAAGCTATAGAAGAACTCTATATTTTATCCCAAAATAAAACATTTCTTTTAGAAAATGGCTTTCGTTATACAGGAGAAAATCCCAATAACTATGTCTTTTTTAATAACGAATTGTGGAGAATTATTGGTTTTTTAGATAATAAGATAAAAATAATTCGCTCGGATTCGATTGGAAGGTATGCATGGAATACAATCTTATCGAATGATTGGGAAACAAGCAGTTTGTATCATTACTTGAACACAACTTATTATAACAGTCTGGAATCTGTAAGTAAAAATATGGTAGAAAATGCAACATGGCGAACAGGGGCTTGGGGAAACAATGATATTACAAGTTCTCAAATATACGATCAAGAGGGAATTACAAAAGCAACTGGTTCCAATACTCTTACAGCAACGGGCTATATAGGACTTATGAATATATCGGATTATGGTTATGCGAGTAGTCGTTGTTATGCTACGAATTCTTTAAATACATATCATGAATTTCAATGTGCAAGTACAAATTGGCTTTACGCTGGAATAGAGGAAAAAACATTAACTGCAAGTTCGCAACAAGAGATTTATTCCTTTGTTATTTATGCAAACGGTTATGTAAGTAGTGGGAATGGAGATTCCAATAATGTAGCAACTCCTTATGAAGTGAGACCCGCTCTTTATTTAAAAACTGCTGTAAAAATAAAAAGTGGATCTGGAACAAAAAAAGATCCCTACCTTCTTGAAATGTAAGGATCCATTTTGCGCATATTTTAAGATATTCATAAAACTGTAAAGAAAAAAATCTTTACAGTTTTATTTAATCTTTAATATGTTCTTGGATGATTTTTAAGAAATCATTTTGTTGTTGTTCTGTCGAATTTGACCAAAGAATTTCAAATAAAACACCAAGTCCAGGTAGAGCTAGTTCTTCCTTTGAGGAGATGGATTCTACAATAGAACTTCGAAAATCTTCTAAAGCAGAATCTTTAAAATTTTCTTTTATACTTTTTCGAATATCAATATTCATAAATTCATCCTTTCTTTAATAAGATGTGTTTAAATAAAAAAATTATACGAAAAATATTTATCTTTTTTTTAATTTTGAGTATAATAGAAATAATTAAGGAGGCATTATATGAATTATTGGATTATTATTCTTGGAATTGTTCTTTTGCTTTTTATGTATATTGGAGCAACCTATAATAAACTTGTAAGTTTACGAAATCGTGTAAAGGATCAATGGGCACAAATTGATGTACTTTTAAAAAGAAGAAATGATTTAATTCCTAATTTAGTAGAGACTGTAAAAGGATATACAAAACATGAAGGGGAAACTTTAGAGGCTGTAGTAAATGCTCGAAATAAAGCGGTAAGCGCTCCAACAAAGGAAGCAGAAATTGAAGCAAGTGGAGAATTAACACAAGCTTTAGGAAGGCTTTTTGCCTTAACAGAGGCTTATCCAGACTTAAAAGCAAATACAAACTTTATGGATTTACAAAGCAATTTAAAAGAAACAGAAGATAAGATTTCTTATGCAAGGCAATTTTATAACGACGTTGTTTTAAAATACCGTAATAAATTAGAAATGTTTCCATCCAATATTGTTGCGAAAATGTTTGCATTTAAAGAAGAAGCCTTTTTCGAAGCCAGCGAAAAGGAAAAAGAAGTACCAAAAGTACAATTTTAGGTCTACTTTGTAGACTTTTTTTAAAAGGATGAGGAAAATGAAAAAAATAACATATCTATTTTTAACCCTTTTATTTTTAGTCTTTCCAAAACAGATAAAGGCAAGCACTTATGGAATAGAAAACTATTATATAGATGCTACAATAAAGGAAAATGGAGATTTATATATAAAAGAACTTTTTATTTTAAATGGGGATTATAATGGGATGGAAAGAATACTAGATTTTCAAAATCCATATGCCAAAAAAGCAACTGGAACAATCAAAGACTTAGAAGGATCCTCTCTTTATAATGGAAGTAATATTGTTGTGAAAGAAGTAAAAGCAATCGATACAGAAGGTTCTATTTTTTCAGATATAGAAAAGATGGGAATACCCTTTCAAAAAGTTTCGCTTGCTTCCAAAGGAGATTTTGGTGTTTACACGATTCAATCTACTTCCTCTGGAAAAAAAGTACAAATTTATAATCCAAGTCATAAAAATATAAAAGGTTTTTATTTAGAATATGTAATTGAAAATATTGCCGTTGTACACAAAGATATAGGAGAACTTGGATGGAATATTTTTTCTGATAAGTTAACAGAATCTGTAAAAAATTTAGAAGTCCATATTCATATTCCATCCAATACGTTTCTAAGAGGTTGGGGTCATGGACCCTTAACAGGAGATATCCGTTTAGAAAAAGAAGAACTTGTTATTTTAAAAATAACCAATTTGGAAGAAAGAACAGCTCTTGATACTCGACTTGTTTTTGCTAAAGAAGTTATTAAAGATAGTAAAAAAAAATCGGGATTAACAGCCCTTTCCAGCATTCTTTCTATAGAACAAGAACTTGCAGATCAAGCCAATGAAGAAAGAAAAGAATATTATGAAGACGTAAAGGAAGCTCTTTTTGAGTCTTTAAAAATAGCAGAAGAAAAGAAAAATCGTCCTTCTTATGAAAAAGCAAAGAGAATATATAACTTTTTCAAAGAGCAAAATGATTTATATTCATTAGGATACGATCCTATTTTAAAACAAGCTTACCAACAATTACTTTCTATTCGAGAAACTGTAGAAAAAAAAGAACAGTTTTATAATGTTTTTTATAGTATTCTAAGTATAGGATGGCTTTTTGGTCTTATCAAGATTTTAATTTATGTATATAAAAAATATGATAAAGAGTATGAATTAGACTTTAAAGAAGAATATTACCGAGATTTTCCAGCAGAATATGCACCCAGTACCGTTGGATACCTTATTCGAAGAACTATAAATAATAACGATCTTTCGGCTTCTATTTTAAGTTTAATTCAAAAAAAGAAAATTTCTTTTACGCCATTAGATGAAAAACAAAAAGATTTTCTTCTTAAAAAAGAAACAAAGGACATGAATTTTTCAAGGGAAGAAAAAGCACTTTTAGAATTTTTATTTAATAGTGAAGAAGAAATTACACTCTCAGTTTTAAAGAAAAATGCGAAAAAATCTTATAGATCCTTTATAAAAAGGTATAATAATTGGCAAATGGAAGCAATGGATGCTGCTTGCAAGGAACAATTTTATGAAAGTAACTTATCTATTAAAATGCGTTTTTGTCTTTATTCTATAGTAGGAATTTTAATTTTTATTTTTATAGTCAAAAAGAATTATACATTGAAAACTTTTGTTTACACACTGGCTATAATAACTTTTATTTCTTCCATTTTTTCTTTTATTTATTTTTTAGCTTTTACAAAAAAAACAAAAAAGGGAAATGAACATTATCATAAATGGATGGCACTTAAAAAGTTTATGGAAGATTTTGGAACTATGAATGAAAAAGAATTACCCGAAATTTATTTATGGGAGAAGTATTTAGTGTATGCTCTTACCTTAGGATGCGCTAAAAAGTTAGCAAAATCTATGGAAATTCGTATGCAAAATTGGCAAGTAGATGAAAATGTATCCAATGCTTTTTTAAATATAAATTATATGCATCAAATCGTTCATTTAAATCGAGTTATGGATCACACTATCCAAAATGCTATCACAACAGCAAGAAGACAATCTGAAAGAACCTCTTCGGGAAGATTTTCTAGTGGAGGAGGATTTGGTGGCGGATTTTCTGGTGGCGGCGGATCCTTTGGTGGAGGCGGCGGTGGTGGCCGTTTCTAATATAAAAGGGGAAAATATATTTTCTATATAAAAAAAGGATAAGGAGTAAAAAGAATTATTGTCTAAAGATAATAGTTCTTTTTTATTTTCATAAATAAAAAAATCAAGAAATTTTATGTAAAATACATTTTTTCTTGATTTTTAAAAGGATTTATAATTTAAAATCTTCTGTATCCTCATCTGTCATATCTTTTCCATCAAAATAAGGTTTTTGTTTATAACTACATATTTTCGCAACTAGAATAGATGGAAACCTTCTTATAAAACTATTATAATCTGTGATAATATCATTATAATATTTTCGAAGGGCAATAATTTCACTTTCCGACTCTGTAATAGAAAGGTCAATTTTTGTAAAACTTTCGGATTCTTTTAACGCTTCATGTTGATCGCGAATAGTATGAAATTCATTAATATATTCATACAACTCCCGATCAAGCGCAAAATTCGATAATTTTTTAGAACGAAGATTGGTAATACTTTCTAAAGTTTCACTTTCAAGTTCTATGGAACTTTTAATAACTGTAATGGATTTATTTAAAAGATCAAAACGTTTTCTTAATACAGAATCAATGTTAGCTTCTGCTTCATTGATTCGAATAATATAGGTTTGAAATTTATTAAACGTACTAATATACCAAATGAAAAAAATACATAAGATAATAAAGACCATAAGTCCATATAAGATCATATTCATACTCTCACCGCATTCATTATATCAAAGATGACAAAAAAATACAATTTTTTTAAAAAGAGAAAAAAGTGTATAAAAAATGAATAAATGTAAAAAATTTTCAATAAAAGATAAATGTATGTAAAAACATAAAAAAGTAGGTATATAGCAAAAAATTTTTTTTGTTATATACCTAGAATTTTGAAAAGTTAGTTGTTAGGAATAAAGGCTGGATTATAATTGATTGCTTCGTCAAAAGAGATAAAATCAACGTAAATCATTAAAAGAAGTTGCCATTTTCCTGTACTGGGTTCACTTAAAATAATGTGGTCTCTACCAGACTGTTCAATAATCCCAACAAATTCTCGATCACGAAATTCATTAGAATCTGGGAAAGTCATGTGAACACGGACTTGTTTTCCTTTATTTAATCTTAAAATATTTTCAATATAAGATTGTTCAAAGGGAACTTCCATAGCACTATAGTTAGGAGCCATTTGTTGATTAGGAGTAGCTGTTGTTCCTGCAAGATCGGAAGAGCGTCGTGTAGGGAAAGAGTGTTCATCCTTGT
>CAMSXY010000008.1 GCA_947065955.1 uncultured Caryophanales bacterium
GATAGACTTGGGTGACTGGAGTTCAGACGTGTGCTCTTCCGATCTTCTACTGTCCACATTACAATTTTTAAATCTGTATTTAGGCGAATTTGTTTGTTGATAGATCCATAGGTTGGTCTTAATAAAAGGGGAGTATATCCCGTAATTTCTTTTACAATATTTTGTGTTTTTTCGATTTCGGTTTGAAATTCTTCTTTATTTAGTTTTGTAAGCCATTTATGGCTGTAAGAATGGTTTCCAATTTCATTTCCTAATGAGACCATTTTTTGTATTGTATCTTTAAAGATCTCTACCTTATTTCCAATTACAAAGAAGGTTGCGTTGGCATTATTCTCTTTTAAAATATCTAATATTTTATTGGTATATTTACTAGGCCCATCATCAAATGTTAAAGCAATGACTGGTTTTTTGAAATCGATATTATTTTGTTGAAAAGTATACTCTGTTTTTTCTTTTTGCTCAGTTTGTTCTGATTCAATTGGAATTTTTAAGGAAAAATTATTTATTGGAATTAAAATTTCTAATATATTACAATATCCACTTGTTATTAAATAAGGATTAAAAAAAATGTGAATGTTTTGTTCATCAAAGGAAAAGGATTCATAAAAAGTTGTATCTTCTTCTAAATTTTTTTCGAAATTCTCTAGTAGGCAATCCTTATATTTTTCTTTTAAAGCTTGTTTTAATTTAGTTAGAAAAAGGGGTATTTGTTCTTCTTTTATTATATCTTTTAAGGAAAGAAATTGTTTTTTTTCTGTATCAAATACAAAGGTTTTTATTTCGTTTATTGGATGTGCAAGAATTGAGGAATTGATAAATTTTCGAATTGTAACTAGAATAAATTTTCCATTTGTGTGATAGGTATAGTCAATATTGAATTCAGCACTATCTTTTAATTTTACGTTTTCGTATTCTTTTTGAAATTCTTCATAGTTTTTATCAATGTATTTTTTTATATGTTCATTTAAAAGAGGTTCTTTTGTATTTGGATAGTTCATAGCTATAATTGTATTTCCTTCTTGCTTTACAATTGTTGTGATGTCTTTTTCTATTCCACATCCACTTAATAAAAATAAAAGAATTAAAAGTTGTAATTTTTTCATTTTCCCACCTTATTAAAGTATATTCAATCGATTCCAAGTTATGGTTTAATTGATTGTTTTTTTTGGTTCTTTTTTCATATTATAAGATAAGGGGGATTGTATGAATTTTATTATGGAATATTGGGTAGAATTTTTATTTACCACTTTAATTGGTTTTATTACTTATTTATTTCGCAAGCTAAAAGTATATTATAAGATGGTACAGGATGTAAAATTAAGCACGATAAATTTACTTTATATAGAAATTACTTCGAAATATAAAAAAGGTAAGTCGGACGGATATTTTACAATTTATGAAAAAGAATGTTTGCGAATGCTTTTTCATGAATATATAAATTTGGGTGGAAATCAATTGGTTGATTTTATGGAGGAGATTGATCGAATTCCTATTCAAGATTCTAAAGGAGGTTATTTTCTTTGATACCCGATTTGTTTTTAAAAGTACTTTCTATGAGTGTTTTATTTAGTGTTATATTGATGACTTGGATTCAAAAATTTAAGTCCTTACCATTTATTTATAAAACGTGGCATATTTGGTTTTTAAATTTTTTCTTTTCTTTTCTTTTAGGAATTCCTTTTACAATGTTTTTTTATAAAATGGATTTTTTCTATGGAGTATGGGTAAGTATTTTTAGTTTTATTGGGGCACCAACAATTTATGATGTACTAAAAAATCAAACTTTTTTAAATTATAAACCGAAGTCTTTATCGGAAGGAGATTTTTCCTCGGATAAAGAAGAAATTGTTGAAGAAAAAGGGGATATTACCTAAAAAGTAATATCCCT
Organism: uncultured Caryophanales bacterium; assembly: GCA_947065955.1. Lineage (GTDB taxonomy): Bacteria > Bacillota_I > Bacilli_A > RF39 > UBA660 > CAMSXY01. The sequence continues at coordinate 1,889 of CAMSXY010000008.1, forward strand.
TTAATTTTTGATTATACTGCTTGAATTTGGTTATAAAGTGTTGTGAAAATTTGTACATGTAAAAGTTCATCTTGGATGATTCTTTCTAATAATTCTTTTATATAGATATCTTTTATTTCTTTTTGGTGGAGGCGATATTTTTCTATAGCATCTTTTTCTGCCTGAATATCTTGTTCTAATAGTTTTTTTAAGTCTTTTTCATAGGAAATATAAGAAGCTGTCCAATATCTTGGCGTTTTTTCGGTTGTAAAGCTTTCGAAACGAGGATCGACTCCTAATAATTTTATGACTTCTCCAAGTAATAGTAAATGATGCATTTTCACTTTGGAAATAGTAAGGAGGATTTCTTTTAATTCTTTGAATTCAAGGTTTCGTAAAGATTGATAAAGATAAGTATGGATGGCTGATTCTTCACTAATTCCTCCTGCATAATCGTCCAAAAGAAGGTAGCCATATTCTTTATTTTCTTTTTCTACTCTTGGGGTTGGGTAGGGACTATTGATTGTATAATTCATTTTCTCACCTATTATACAGTATGTATCTTTTAGATAGATATACTTTTTTCTTGTATAAATTTTGTAAAGAAAAGGGATCTTTTCTTATTTTTATTTTGGTACATGGTATAATATTTTTAGGTGATTGGATGTTTCGTTATTATTTAGCGCTTATGATTGGTAGAGTGTTAGTTTTTTTATTAAGTCTTTTTTATAAAAAGGGAACGCAAGTTCCAGGAAAAGTGGCTCTTTTTCTATGTCCTCATTTTTTATCTTATGTAAAAAAGCCAAAAACAATTATTGCTGTAACAGGTACGAATGGGAAAACAACGGTTTGTAACATGATTGTAGATCTTTTTTTGAAATATGATTTTTCTATTGTTCATAATCGAAATGGTTCCAATTTGATGGATGGAATTGCAAGTGCTTTTTTAAAGGCGAGTGGTAAGGAAGATTATGCGGTTTTGGAGGTGGATGAAAGAAGTTTTATTCGTGTTTGTTCTTATCTTACGTTTGATTATTTAATAGTCACTAATTTATTTCGGGATTCTATGCGTAGAAATGCTCATCCTGAATACATAAGAAATATTATTGATGGCTCTATTGCACCTTCTACAACTTTGATTTTAAATGCAGATGATTTGATTAGTAGCGAGATCGGTGATAAAAATAAAAAGATTTTTTTTGGAATTGATCCAATGGAAAAAATTATTCAAAAAGAAACAAATTTAGCTCACGATCTAATGATTTGTCCAAAATGTAATCATTTGTTAATTTATGATTCTATTTTTTATCATCATATTGGAAAATCGCATTGTTCCAATTGTTCCTTCACTTCTTTTTTACCTGATTATCATGTTACTGAAATGGATTTAATTGATAAAAAAATAGTAATTCGTAATTTTAATAAAACGAGTGTTTATCCTATGGTAGCAGAAGGTCTTTTTAATGTGTATAATGAGCTTGCTGTGATTACTCTTTTTTCGGAATTAAAGTTTCCAAGGGCTAGTTTGAGTAAATTTTTAAAAGAAATTCATATTACAGAATCGCGTTTTACAAAAACAGAAAAGAACAATATTGAAGTTATAACGCATATGACAAAATCCCAAAATTCGATTGCTTGTTCGACGGTTTTTCAATATATTTGTGGCTTATCTACAAAAAGGGCTATTATTCTTATTTTGGATGATATTTTTGATGCCAAGAAGTCTTCTGAGACAATTTGTTGGCTTTATGATACAGACTTTGAGTTTTTAAAACAGGATAGTATTGCGCAAATTATTATTGGAGGAGTTCGAAATAAGGATTATTATGTGCGTCTTTTACTTGCTGGAGTCGAAAAGAAAAAGATTTTTTGTGTAGAAAAAGAATTGGAGACCCCTAGTGTCTTGGATCTTTCTTCTATTGAACAGGTTTTTATTTTGCACGATCCTTATACATTTGATCTTGCAAAAAAAGTTCGCGAAAAAGTATTAGAAAGGATAGAGGATTAATGGTTATTGAGGTTTTATATCCTGAAGTTGCTAATTTGTTTGGGGATCTTGCTAATATTCGCTATTTAGAAAAAATTCTTCCTGAGGTTACTTTTCATTATACTCATTTGCAAGAAGAACCTTACTTTAAAGATCACGAAGTTTCTTTTGTATATATGGGGCCCATGAGTGAACATTCACAAGAATTGGTTATAGATGCTCTTTTTCCTTACAAAAATATTTTAAAAGAAATGATTGAAAAAGATATTGTTTTCCTGGTTACGGGAAATGCTTTAGAGATTTTTTGTGATTTTATTGAAGAAGATGAAAAAAAAATAAAAGGTCTTGGAATTTTTCCCTTTTATGTTAAAAGAAAAATGTATGAACGTTATAATGGTCTTTGTCTTGGAAGATTTCAGAATATGAAAATTGTAGGTTTTAAAAGTCAATTTACGGAACTTTATGGAGATAATGAAAAAAATTTCTTTTTAGAAGTAGAAAGGGGAAGGGGAATTCATGCAACTTCTTTTAAAGAGGGGATTGCTGTACGTTCTTTTTTTGGGACTTATTTGTTAGGACCTATTTTAATTTTAAATCCTGCTTTTACAAAATATTTGTTAAAATTACTTCATAAAGAGGTTTCTCTACTTTATGAAAAAGAACTTTTAGATGCCTATGATCGTCGTTTAAAAGAGTTTCAAGATCCGAAGGTGAAGTTTTAATTTGTGTAACGCATATTTTCATTGGCTATATTAAAGGCAATGCCGATCATTAACATATAACTTAAAAGACTAGATCCTCCATAACTAATAAAGGGAAGGGTAATTCCAGTAATGGGCATAATTCCAAAGGTCATTCCAATGTTTTGAACCTGTTGATACAAAAGCATTCCAATCATTCCAGCGATAATGTATTTGTTTCTGTTTTTTCGACTGTGAAGGGCTGTTTGTATTAATCGAATATCGAAAAAAAGGATCAGTAGTAAAAGGAATAAAGAACCCATAAATCCAAAATTACTTGCGTAGGTGGCAAAAATAAAATCGGTTTGTGGTTCTGGAAAATAAATGGGAGTATTTCCTAAACCTACTCCAAAAAGACCTCCATAACCAATAGCACCCATTCCATTTTCCAGTTGATATCCACTTTTATGAGACCAATCTAAAAGACGATCCACTCTTAGAAAAAAACTGGTTCCAAATATTTTTACAAACAAGTCTCCATTAAAAAAATAAATAGAAAGTAATAGCCCTATTCCTAAAGCAAGGGTTCCAAAGAGGATAATAAACCAGCGATAACGAATTCCAGATATGAAAAGCATTAAGATGGTAATAATTAAATAAATTAAAACAACACCTGTGTCTGGTTGTAAAAAGGTAAGAATACTTGGGATGAATACAACAAACCCTATTTTTAAAAGAAAAAGAAATTCTTCTAAAGTGGTAGGATTTGGATGGTCTTTATTAAACTGGTCAATTAAGGAAGCATTGGTTAGAATTAAAATAATTTTCATAAATTCACTTGGTTGAATTGTTCCAATTCCTGGAAGGGAAAACCAACATTTTGCATTGTTAATAGGTGTTCCAAAGAAAAGTAATAGAAGAAGGGAAAGTACGCCTATTCCATAAAAAATCCAAATGTTTCGAAAAAGAAAATCATTTCCAATGAATAAAGTAAAAAAAATAACAACAAAACCGACAATATACCAAATTACTTGACGAGACGCTAAATCTTGAAGATTATCAGAAAGTAAATTTTGAGCACTATAGATTGACAAAACGCTAATAATAGCGAATAAAATGATAGGAATTAAAAGGGTATAGTCTATTTTATATTTTGATATATTTTTCATGTTTTTCACCTATTATTATCTTACACGAAACCATTCATTTATACAACAACAAGAGAAAAAAATTTTCTTTTTTTGGGAAAATATAGTATAATGGTAGTGGTGATTAGATGGGATATATAGAATATAGTATTATTATTGCAATTATGGTCCTAATAGCGATCGCTATTGTGAAGTCTAAGAAAAAGGATTTTAAAGTTGAAATTAATAAATTGGTAGAATATCTTGGTGGAAGAGAGAATATTACTTCTTTTGAAGTCGCTAAATCTCGTTTTGTTGTGGAATTACAGGATGTTTCTAAAGTAAATAAGGAAGGAATTCAAAAGCTTGGAGCCAAAGGGATTGTAGAAATTGAAAATCAACTAAAAATTATTTTGGGTGAAAATGCCCGTTTGCTCGAAAAGTATATTAAAGAGCTAAAATAGAACAGATTTTTTCAAGAATCTGTTTTTTTCGACATTTTATGACAGAAAAATATTTTATAATTTACATCAAGAGGTGATATTATGTCGATTTTTGAAATTGTTATTTTGGATATTATTTATATTTTGTTTCCACTAGGTATTTATCTTTTTTATTTAATGAATGTAACGAATATTAACAAACAGGAAAATAATTTGTTTTTAGGTTTAGCAATTTGTTCTTCTTATTATTTATCTATAAAGTTTGGTAAAGAATTTTTTTATGGATCGACTTTCCTTATTTTAAATGCGCCTTTGGCGATTGCTTATTTGAAAGAAAGAAATTTTGAAATTTTTCTTTTATCGATTTTGACTTGTGTTTATTATTATGTGCTTACGGATATTCCAGTATGGTTTTTTTTGGTTGAATATTTTCTTTATTATAGTATTTACTATTTTATAAAATATATAAAAAAGGAAGATAAAAAAGAAGTGTTTTTTTCAATATTTTTTCTAATTATGAAAGGAATTTTCTCTTTTCTTTTGGTTGTTGTAAGTGGACCCAAATTGGGGGGATATGAATTACTTCATTTACTTTTATCTAATATTCTTTTTGCTTTAATTATTTATTTGGTTCTTATTATATTTAAAAAGAGTGAGGAAATTGTAAAATTACATATTAATTTGCAGGAAATGCAAAGGGAAGAAAAATTTCGGGATTCTCTTTTTAAAATCACACATGAGATTAAAAATCCGATTGCTGTTTGTAAGGGATATATTGACATGTTTGATATCTATAATATACAAAAAAGTCAAAAATATATTTCAATTATGAAAGAGGAAATTAGTAGAACACTTACTTTACTTGAAGATTTTTCTAATTGTCATAAACAAACGCTTCATAAGGATATTATAGATTTGCATATGCTTTTAGAGGATTGTAGTGATAATTTAAAAAACTTATTAATTTCTAAAAATATTGATTATCGTTTAAATATTAGCGAAGATGAGGTTTTTATACAAGCGGATTATAATCGGTTAACACAGGTTATTATTAATATTATAAAAAATGGAATTGAAGCTATGGATGAAAAATTAGATCATAAAATCACAGTTAGTACAGAATTTAAAAAAGATAAGGTGTTGGTTTATTTTAAGGATAATGGATCAGGGATTCCAGAAGATATTTTAAAACAAATTAAAGAGCCTTTTTTTACGACGAAATCCAAAGGGACAGGACTTGGTGTTTCTATTTCTTATGATATTGTAGAGGCTCATGGTGGAAACTTGGAATATGTATCAAAATTAGGTGAGGGGACAACCGTCATTATGAGTCTTCCAAAATTAGAAGAAATGGGAAAAATATAATAATAATGATTTCTTTTTATACAAAACACACACTTTGTGTGTGTTTTAGTAGGTTTCTATATATATTTCTTTTGGATAATTGTGTTGGTTTTCTTGATCTTTTTTTTCTAATTCGGAAGAACTTATTAAGAAAAAATCTTCTAGTCGAATGTCTTTTCCATCAATGGATGGATCATCCCAAGTTAGATCTAAATGAGACCATTTATTGTCTAAGTATACGAAATTCCAAATATGAGTATCGCTTGAAATTCTGTAATTAGGAATATTCATTTTATTTAGAAAAATAGCCATTAGGTCAGTATATCCACTACAAAGGCCAAGGTTATGTTTTAAAACACCTGAGGCTTTATTGGATTCATAAGGGTTTACATCATTCTTTTTTAAAGATTCTGCTCCTTTTTTGTCATAAGAAGTATTATCAATAATATAATCGTGGATTGTTTTGATTTTTTCTTTTTCGGACATGGTATTTGTGATTAATTGGTCGTAGATTTTTTCAACTTCCTTATTGATAAATTCAATATCTTTTTCAGTATAGAGTTTTTCAATGGAAAGAACAATTCTTCCATAAGAGTTGTAAGCCATATGGATGCTTTTGTAACTATTATAAGGATGCACATAATTATTAATATAAGAAAGTGATTTTTCATCTTTGAAAAATTTGGACATATCTTCTAGACAGTTTGTATAATCTTTTTCACAGTAGAAGGTAAATTCATCCCATCCGTTATTTAAAACGGTATAAAAAATATCTATAAAATCTTCTTTTTTTTCAGGAGAAAAAGAAGAAGTATTCGTTACGTATTTATATTTATAAGATAATTTATAGGCGTTGGGTTCGTTTTGGAGAATAGGTGTTTTATAGATGAAATGTTCTAAAAGAACGGTTGTAATTTTTTCTTGATTTAGGTAAACTAGCCATAAAATACCAAGTAAGATAAATAGTTTAAAAAGTTTTCTCATAAAATCACCTAGTATTATTATATCGGAAAAATGTAAAAAAAAAAGTAAATTACGCTAATTCGTTTACTTTTTTTGTAAGTCTTGATTTATAACGAGCTGCTGTATTTTTTACAATAACCCCAGAACTTGCAGCTTTATCGATTCTTTTAATAGCAATTTTTAAGTTTTCTTTTGCATTTTCAATTTCTTTTGCTACAACGGATTTTTCTACATTTTTAATCGCAGTACGCATACTTGCTTTGTAATCGTTATTCGTTACTTTCTTTTTTGCATTTACTTTTACTTTTTTCTTGGCATTTTTCATATTTGGCATAATATCACCTCCGTCATTTGAATATATTTTAACAAAAAATAACTAAAAAATCAATGAAAAATCAATAATTTATAGCAATCGCATGAACATTATAGTATAAAAGGTTTTGAAAGTCAATTATAATTTAAAAGTTATTGGTTAAACTATTAAGGGTGATAGATTGGAAAAAGAAATTGATTTAGGAAAATATACTTTACGTACAGATCTTGCTATCGATCATATTTCTGAAAATATAGATATTCCAGGAATTAAAAGCACTACTTATTTAGAAGATGATATTAAAATTACGACGGTTCTTGTAGAAGAAGAGGGAAGTTTAAAAATTGATAAAAAGAAAGGAAATTATATTACCATTGAATTTTCAGATGTTACAGATTATACCAATCGAGAACATGTGAAAGAAGTTTTTGTTGAAAAATTAAAAGAACTTTTATCTTTATGTAAAATTGGGGAGGATCAAAGTTGTCTTGTTGTTGGACTTGGAAACGATCGATCAACTCCTGATGCTTTAGGGCCTCTTACAGTAGAACAAATTTTAGTGACAAGTCATCTTTTTTCTTTTCATGAAATTCATGAAGGATTTCGAAAAGTATATGCCTTTACGCCAGGTGTTATGGGAAAAACGGGGATTGAAACGAGTGATATGATTCAAAGTATTATCTCTTCTATTAAACCAGATTTTGTTTTGGTGGTTGATTCTTTAGCAAGCCAATCTGTGGATCGCGTCAACAAAACGATTCAAATGACAAATACAGGAATTCATCCTGGAAGTGGTATTGGTAATACAAGAAAAGAGATTAGTCAAGAGATTCTTGGAATACCTGTTATTGCGATTGGGGTTCCAACGGTCGTGGATGCTGTTACAATTGTTTCTGATACAATTCATTATATGTATAAACATTTTTCTTATACAAAAGCGAATTTGAATAATCCTATGAATCGGTTACTTACGGGAAGTGTAAATTATTTAAAAAAGGATGTTTTGATCGATGAAGAAGAAAAAAAGAAACTTTTTGGAATGGTTGGAAGTTTAGAGGAAGAAGAAGTACGAAAGTTAATTTTTGAAGTTTTGACGCCTATCGGTTATAATTTGATGGTAACACCGAAAGAGGTAGACTTTGTTGTTTCAAAACTTAGTGATGTTATTGGTAATGGCATTAATAGAGCTTTACATAAAAATGTAGAAAATTTATAATTCACTGTTTTCTTTTTAATACTTTTTAGCACTCATCATTGACAAGTGCTAAAAAGTGTGGTATTATGGAAATAGTTGGGAAACCAACAAAGGAGGCATTGAATGAAAAAGAAACAATTTAAAGCAGAATCAAAGAAATTACTAGATTTAATGGTAAATTCAATTTATACAAACAAGGATATATTTTTAAGGGAACTTATCTCAAATGCAAGTGATGCCATTGATAAACTTTACTATGAATCCCTTACTAACCATAAAATTAAATGCAAAAAAGAAGATTTCTTTATTCAAGTAGATGTAGATAAGGAAAATAGAACTCTAACAATTTTTGATAATGGTTGTGGGATGGATATGGAAGCTCTTGAAAATAATTTAGGGACGATTGCCAAAAGTGGGTCTCTTGCTTTTAAAGAAGAAAATGAAAAGAAAGAGGATATTTCTATTATAGGGCAATTTGGAGTCGGATTTTATTCGGCATTTATGGTGAGTGATCATATCAGTGTAACAAGTAAGGCATTTTCTTCGGATAAAGCTTATTGCTGGAGTTCAAGTGGGGCTGAGGGATATGAAATTGAAGAAGTGGAAAAAGAAAGCGTTGGAACCACGATTACTCTTCATATTAAAGAAGATACAAAAGAAGAAAATTTTTCTAAGTATTTAGAAGAATATACGATTCGTGAATTGATTAAAAAATATTCTGATTATATTCGTTATCCTATTCGTATGAATGTAGAACACTTCCATAAAAATAAGGATAGTGAAGAAGAAGAAAAAGTTATTGAATTAGAAACGATTAATAGCATGGTTCCTCTTTGGAAGAAAAATAAAAAAGAGGTAAAAAAGGAAGAGTATGATCGTTTTTATCAAGATAAATTTATGGATTATGAAGTTCCTTTTAAGGTCATGCATCATAGTATGGAAGGAGTTGTTGATTACCAATCTCTTTTATTTATTCCTTCTCATGTTCCTTATAATTTTTATACTAAGGAGTATGAAAAAGGACTTGAACTTTATTCTAATGGCGTATTGATTATGGAAAAATGTTCTGATTTACTTCCTGATTATTTTAGTTTTGTTAAAGGACTTGTAGATAGTTCCGATGTTTCCCTAAATATTTCAAGAGAGCTTTTGCAACAGGATTATCAATTAAGACAGATTTCAAAAAGTATTGAAAATAAGATTCGAAAAGAATTAGAAAATATGCTTAAAGAAGAGCGTGAGGAATATGAAAAGTTCTTTTCTATGTTTGGTACACAACTTAAATATGGTGTATACGATCAATTTGGAAAAGATAAGGATGTACTAAAAGATCTTTTGTTGTTTGCATCTTCTAAAGAAAAGTTTACTTCCTTAAAAGAATATATTTCTCGTATGAAGGAAGGACAAGAGGATATTTATTATGCAAGTGGGGAAAGTACTTCTAAAATTGCCCTTTTGCCGCAAGTGGAGCGTGTTTTGGAAAAAGGATACGAGATTCTTTACTTAACGGATTATGTTGATGAATTTGTTATGCAGACATTAATGGAATATGATGGTAAAAAATTAAAGAATGTCTGTGTAGAAGATTTTAATTTAGATACAGAAGAAGAAAAGGAAGATTTGAAGAAAAGGAACGAAGAAAGTAAAGATTTATTAGAATGTATGAAAGAAAGTTTAGAACAAGAAGTTCTAAAGGTACGCTTTACGAATCGATTAAAAAAACATCCCGTTTGTTTGACGAGTGAAGGAAATCTTTCTATTGGAATGCAAAAAGTAATGAATGCTATGCCTATGGATGAAAAAATTGAGGCTAAACTTGTTCTTGAAATCAATGAAGAACATCCGATTGTAGAGACTTTGCATAAACTTTATAAAGAAGATTTAGAAAAGTTAAAAAAATATACCAAAATTTTATATGCACAAGCAAGACTTATTGAAGGCTTACCTATCGAAAATCCAACGGAGCTAAGTACTTTGATCAGTGATGTATTAATAGAAAAATAAGGGAGGAATAATTTTTATGTTTACCAATAAAATGTTATTTGATAGTATGTTAGATGATATGAATGAAAGACGTATGCAATGTGATATTTATGAAAAAAATAATGTCTACTTTATAGAAATGGATTTACCAGGTTATAATAAAGAAGATATTTCCATTGAATGGAATAAAGGAAACATTGTTATTCGTGCTAGTCGTGAAGAAACAGTTGAAGAAGATAAAAAATATATTCGAAGAGAAAGAAGAAATTTTGGAACAATAGAGAGAACTTTCTATTTTGGTGAAATGGATGAAGAGGGAATGCAAGCATCTTTCACCGATGGAATTTTAACCGTTTCTATTCCTAAAAAAGATGAAAATTTTTCTAAAAAAATGATTGAAATTAAATAAAAATATTTATTTTTAATAAGAATTGTTATAATGTGGACTATAAAAAATACTTTTTTATAGTCTTTTTAAGTTTAAAAAAAATTCCACAAAAATTGTTGTATAAAAAAAATAAAAAATAACCATTATGTACATAGAATGATAATGGAGATGATAACATGTTTGGACAGTTTAATGAAGATGCAAGAATGATTATTGCACGTGCAAAAAAAGAAATGTATGAATTAAAACATCCCTATGTAGGAAGTGAGCATTTACTTCTTGCATTATTAAAAGAAGACAATAGTATTTCTAAAAAACTTAAGGAATATAATATAGATTATGATTCTTTTAAAAAAGAACTTCTCCATATTATAGGTATGGGGAGTAAAGAAAGTAATTGGTTTTTATACACAGCTTCCCTAAAAAGAATTTTAGAAAATGCTATTATTGATAGTAAAGAAAACAATGGTGGTATTGTTACAGTAGAACATTTATTTTCTAGTTTACTAGAAGAAGGAGAGGGCGTTGCGATTCGAATTCTTCTTAGTATGAATGTTGATTTAGATTTGCTTTATAATGAATTTGCTTTAAAGGTGAGTAATACTGCCAAAGGAAAGAAAAATAAAAAATTGCTTTTGGAGGAACTGGGAATTGATTTGACAGAAAAAGCTAGAAAACAGGAATTGGATCCTGTTATTGGAAGAGAAGAAGAGATGAACCGTATTTTAGAAATTCTTCTTCGTAGAAATAAAAATAATCCAATTTTAATTGGAGAACCAGGGGTTGGAAAAACCGCTCTTGTAGAAGAACTGGCGAGAAGGATTGTGGATGGTGAGGTTCCTTATGCTCTTAGAAATAAAAGAATTATTAGTTTAGATATGGCAACAACGGTTGCAGGAACAAAATATCGTGGGGAATTTGAAGAGAGAATTCGAAAAATATTGAAAGAAATAGAGGAAAATGATCAAATTATTTTGTTTATTGATGAAATTCATACGCTGGTAGGAGCTGGTGGTGCCGAGGGTGCGATTGACGCTTCTAATATTTTTAAACCAGCTCTTGCACGTGGAAAGCTTCGCTGTATTGGAGCGACAACTATTTCTGAGTATAAAAAATATATTGAAGAAGATGGAGCTCTTGCTAGGCGTTTTCAAAAGGTATTAATTGAAGAACCGAATCGCGAAGATATCAAAAATATTTTAAATAAACTTAAAGATATCTATGGAAAATATCATAGAGTAGAAGTAAGCGATGAAATTATTGATGAAATTATTGATTTGACCACTAAATATATTTATGATCGAAATCAACCAGATGCTTCTATTGATATTTTAGATGAAGTATGTGCTAGTGTAAGTTTGAGAGAAAACAAAGATATAAAAAAATATAACGCACTCACAAAACAAGTATTATCTTTGAAAGAGGAGAAAAATGAAAGTATTTTACATGGAGATTTTAAAAAAGCTTCTCTTTTAAAAATAAAAGAAAATGAATATATGGACAAAATCAACCACTTAGAAATGGAAATGTATACAGAAAAAAAGGTAGTAAAAAGACAAGATTTAGCTCATGTGATAAGTTTAAAGACGAAAATCCCTGTTTATGAAATTTTAAAAGATAACAAAAAGATTATTTCCAAAATTAGTAGAGATCTTCATGAGAATATTTTAGGACAAGAGGAAATCATTGAAAAATTAATTCAAGTGGTTAAAAGGATTAAATTGGGATTTAATGAGGAGAAAAAAGTCTATTCTTTATTTTTCTGTGGACCTTCTGGAGTAGGAAAAACGGCTCTTGCGAAAAGGTTTGGTAAAAATTTGGTTGGAAATAATGTTATAAGGTTAGATATGAGTGAATATTCAGAAGCGCATAGTGTTAGTAAATTTGTAGGTTCTCCTCCAGGTTATGTAGGATATGCTGATAATAGAAATATTTTAGAAGAAATTCGTAATAAGCCTTATTCTGTTTTAATTTTAGATGAAATTGAAAGGGCGCATCCTAACATTATTAATTTATTGTTCCAAATTTTGGATGAAGGAAAAATAAAGGATTCTAAAGGAAATATCGTACGATTTGATCATGTAACTCTCATTTTTACATCCAATATTGGTTTTGAAGAAAAATCCATTGGTTTTCAAGCGAAAAAGGAGAAGGAAGTTATAACAAAATTAAAAGAAAGTTTTTCGGTTCCTTTTATGAATCGTATTGATAGTATTTTTGTTTTTCATTCGTTGAAGGAAGACGTGATTCAAAAACTAATAACAGATAAGCTAAATGGTTTGAAAAGAAATTATAAGAAAAAAAATATTAATGTTCGAATTTCAAATGCTGTTTGTAACCAATTATTGAAAAAGACAGATTATAAAGAGTTTGGAGCTCGAAAAATTGATAAATTAATTAAAGATGAGATTGAAAATTTTGTTATTGAAGAAATTTTGGAAAATAAAACAGAAATTTATGTTAAAAATTTAAGACAAGAACTGTCTGTATAAAAACATTCAAAAATTTGAATGTTTTTTGATGTTTTTGAAATAATAGGTTAAAAAATAATATTTTTTTATTTTTTTCAATAGTTTACACGATATTTTATAATATTATATTTTGGTTGATTTTTCAAAATTTTATATATATAATAAGAATATATAAAATAAAAATTATCATAATAGAAGTAGGAGAGTAACTTATGAACAAAAGAAAAAATGGTTTTACTTTAATAGAACTTTTGGCTGTTATTGTAATACTAGCTGTCATTGCACTAATTAGTACCCCCATAATTATGAACATTATTGAAGAATCTAGAAAAGGTGCTTTCAAATCAAGCGTTCAAAGTATATTTAGTGCTTATGAAACGTATGAACTTAAAAACAATTTTGAAGTAGAGGGTAAAGTGGATATTCTTGATTTACCTTTAACGCATAAAGAAAATTTTGTATCTGGAAAAGTGTATAAAGATGGAAGTACTATAAAAATTGAAAATGTAAGTAATGGAGTTTATTGTGCAAGTGGTACTTTAGAAGAGTTACAGATTACGGATGGGGAGTGTAAATCTTCCTTGCCTATGCCTACTTTGGCCGAAAAAATAAATTCTCTTTTAGAGAACGATGAAACCGTTATAGCGAAAGATTCTGATCAAAATCCAAGATATGTAGGGAAAGATCCAGATAATTATATATATTTTAATAATGAAATGTGGAGAATTATTGGTGTGTTTGATGAAAATGTTAAGATAATACGGAATGAGTCTATTGGAAAAAAAAGTTGGAATGGGACTAATAAAAATGATTGGATAAATAGTAAAATGTATAGTTATTTAAATACAACTTATTATGATAGTTTAGATTCTTTTTATAAAGAGATGGTGGAAAATGCAATATGGAGAATTGGCGGAGGGGAAAGTGCTTCTTATACCTCATCCAAAATGTACGATCTTGAAAAAAGAAATTCAGGGTACAATAGTTCATCCGCTTTAGCAAATGGGTATATTGGACTTATGAGTGTATCCGATTATGGGTATGCAAGTAGCGAATGTTACAAGTCAAAATCATTTAGTGATTATAATGACACTCTATGTACTAGTACAAATTGGTTATATATGTCAAATAGTATATGGGATACTGTATGGTTTATCACTCCAAGTACTTCTTCGACAACTGTGTGGGTTATGTATGGCGGTGGTCATGCAGGTCCTACTCCTCCCACAAATACGAACATAGTTATTCCTAGCTTATACTTAAAATCCAATGTGAAGGTAAATGGTGGAACAGGAACGGGTAGTGATCCTTATACGATTTCTATGGATCAATAATTTTAGATTTTCTTACTATATTTTTCAAAAAAACATCACTTTTGTGATGTTTTATTTTCCTATTTGAGCTTTCATTTTATAGACAGGAGCTTTATTGTTTGTTTCTAAGATGACTGGGGGTGAATAATATTGTTCGTGAATCTTAAAAGTTTCTCTGATCATAGGTTGTAAATTCTTTGAAGAAAAATCTATTGTTTTCGAAAATAAATGATCTATGTATTTTTCAATAAATATTTTTATTGAATCTTTTCCATCTTTTTTAATACCGTTTAAAAAAAGCGAAAAATCGGGATAAGATCCAATACCAGCTGTTTTTAAACGAAAAGAAAAGTAAATATCTATTTGTTTGATAAAACTATCCGTAGGAGCTTCTTTGAAGGTAGAGATAATTTTTTCCATTAATGTTTCATCCGCATTGATTTTTTTTTCTATTTCTTTTGTCTTAATGTAAGAATCTACAAAGGTTAAAAGTGTCGATTCGGAAGAAATATAATAAATTTCTTTTTGCATAAGTTCATCAAGGGTTAAAGAAATGTCCTTTTTTTGAAGTCTTGATTGTATATATTGGTTTATTTCTTCGAAAGGAATTCCTTGAATTTGTCCTTTTTTTTCATCATAAGCTTTTTTAATTTCATATAGAGGAATGGTTTCGTATTTCTTGCTAATTTCAATTTTTTTTAATTGGACGAGATAGGAAATAGGAAGTTCCTTTTGGTCTTCGTTAAAATCTTTTAAGAAATCTGATAAAGAGAAAAATGAAATAGGAATGGAAAGAAAAAATAAATTTATATATTGAAGTAACCATTCTAATGTTTGTTTTTTATCAGAATTATTTAACCAAAGAAGTGCTTTTTTTCCTGTAATGATCTCCGCTTTTGAAATTTTTTCTAAGGCGAGTTCTTTTTTATACTTTTCACAAAAATTCTCTATTGTTTGATAGGTATCTAAAGAAGAGGTAATCACAAGAAGAAAAGTATATAAATTTTTATAGGTGTTTATTGTATCGGGTAAGGAAAGACGAATGTATAGATCAATATCAGAGATAAGAACATTAGATATTGTATCTTCTAAGGTATAATATCCTTTTGTTTTTTCTAATTTTTGTAAAAGCTCTTTTAAAGTAATTTGATCAGCACAACTTCTTTCTTTTTGTTTCTGTTGGGCTTTTTTTCTTTTTACAAATTCATAAACTGTTAAATCCCCTTCAAAATAAGTGTCTTCTATTTTAAAAGGAATTTCGATTGGGTAGGTTAAAATTTTATTAATGCACTCATATAATTTTTTTTCTTTTTCTTTATCTAATGGATTATTTTTTATATCTTCTAAGGTAATGATTTCGGCTTTTGAATCTTTTAAAAGTTCTTTTGTAGAAAAATAGTAATTTAAAAACTCTAAAACCGATTTTTTTTCATCAAAAAGAGAGGTTTCTATCATAAAAAAAGTAAAGAAATCAGTACAGACAAATTGATTTTTTGAAAAAATAGAAAAAATTTCCTCTTGTATTTTAAGAATTGGATATCCATTAATTTGTTCTAAAAGACCAAAAAATTTTTCTTTTTTTAAGGCTTCCTTTAAGTCTTTAACAGAGACGAGTGAAAGAAGGGAATTATCGGATTGGGACGTTTTACTATATGGATTTTTCTTGTATAAGATGAAAAATTGATTTTCAAAATTTGCATTTTTATATGAAATATGAACTTTATCCAACATACTAAAAACCCCTATTCTTTTATTCCCTATTTTATAAAAAAATTATATCATTTTTGAAAAAAGAAGTAAATGAAATTTGGAAATAAATTTTTGGAAGAAGCGTTTAATACTTTAATTTATTGATTATATATTTTTAAATATTTTTTCAAAAGTTTAGTTTTTTATTAAAAGTCTTTATTTTAAGGAGTGTATACAAAATCTTTAAATTATTTTACTACCAATTTACTACTTTTGAAAGTGAAAATATAAAGAATTATAAGAATATCTTCCAAAAACAAAAATGCCGTAAACGCTTATAAATAATGATTATCTAGATTTTGTCAAATTATAAAAAATATGATATTATAAACACGGCAAAAAGAACTGAGTTACCTCAAATTTTAAAAATTTTGAATAAAACTAGTTTATTTGTTAGAGTATAAACAATCTGAAGAACACAGTTTATAAATGGTTTTGCATAACTTTGTTTCGCAGGCGATTATGCATTTATAATGGTGTTTTCCTTCGGATTGTTTTTTTCTAAAAAACAAATATATTGGATTGTTTATAATGCTATTTAAGAATTTATGAAAAATTACTCAAAAAATGATATATTTTTATTATAAAAGGAAATAGAAGCAATAGATTGTTAAGAAAATGTTTCTTTATATTTTTATAGATATTTAATTTGTATAACTAGAAAAATAATGTACTAAACTAATCTGTTTTTTCTTATATATAAAAGATACAATTTTAAAAAATTGTACTTTTTTTGATATTTTTTAGGTGATTATTTTATGATAAATTGAACCTAAAGGAAGTGTAAGAATGAAGAAAAAAGGATTTACTTTAATAGAACTCTTAGCTGTGATTGTAATACTAGGGATTATTGCTCTTATTTCAATTCCTATGATAAATGGTGTGATGAAAGAAAGTAGATTAGGAGCCTTTAAAGCAAGTACGTTAAGCCTTTTTCATGCTTATACGAATTATGAGGCAGAACATGGATTCGAAGTAAAAGACGAACTAAGTATTTTTGATTTGGATATAACGAATAAAAGTACATTTGTATCAGGAGAAATGTATCGAAAAGAAGACTCGATTAAAGTGGAAACGGTAAGTAACGGAGTTTATTGTGCAAGTGGAACGAGTGACAACTTAAAAATTGTAGAAGGAACTTGTGATTTATTAGATAGTACACCACCAGAGATAATAAGTGTAACCTATGATGTAACTACCAATTCGATTACCCTTTATACAACTTATGAAGAAGAAGAAAGTTTTTTGAGTAAACATGAGTATCGAATTGCGAAACAAAGTGAAGATATCGAAAATGCTACCTGGGTGAGTGGAGATAGTTTAACCGAAAATCTTTCTACGAAAACCTTTTTTAGTTTAGGGCAAGGTGTGAAGTATAAAATACAAGTAAGATTAACCAATACAGCTTTAGAAAATAATGTATCGGAAATCTATGAATTAGAAGTATCAACTCTAACTTT
>CAMSXY010000009.1 GCA_947065955.1 uncultured Caryophanales bacterium
CTCGATCATTCAATTTCGCAATCGAAAAATCTTTTTCTAAATGAATCACCAAATCTAATATTTTTCAAATGGCTTCTTCCTCATAGTCCTTTGAAAGCCAAGACGGATGGGCCTTTTTTTACTTTTCTAAAGAAACTTTTGTCATCGTTTCTCCATTAAATTTATAGAGTTCATCGACAATTTTTTCAATATCATCCTTGATATGGGTTGCTAAAACAATGATTTTCCCACGTTTTTTTTTCTTCTATTAATAACTCTCTTAATTCCTGTGATGTTTCATCTTCAATTCCATTAAATGGTTCATCTAAAATCATCACTTTGGGATCTTCCATAAGTACTTGCGCAATTGCTAGTTTTTGTTTCATTCCAAGAGAATATCGCGCAAATTTTTTATCCATATCTTTTTCTAAATGTACTTTTTTTAAAGTATTAAGAATTTCTTCCTTCCCTATTCTATTTTGAATTTTAGCAAGTAACTCTAAATTTTCATATCCACTTAAATCGGAAATAAAATCTGGTTTTTCAATCAATGCTCTTGTATCTTTTGGAAAAGTATTTTCCTTAATATAATTGACTCCATCAAACAAAATTTCTCCAGAAGACGGTTTATAAAATCCACAAAGCATTTTTAAAAATACACTTTTTCCACTTCCATTTCTTCCAATTAAACCATATATTTTTCCACTTTCAAAAGTGGCATTTAAGTCGTGTAGAATTTCAATTCCTTTAAATTCTTTCGAAACATTTTTAATTTCTATTTTCATTTTTCTTCAATCCCTTCAAATAAGTCTATATATATCTTCTTGATACAAAGTCCATTTAAAATTCCAAATCCGATACAAAGGAAAAAGGAAACCAAAATAAAGATTGGATTTTTTAGGATACTCACAACTGTAAGTGGGATATTGCCTTTAAAAAAAACTCCTAAAAGTAAAAGAATTC
Source organism: uncultured Caryophanales bacterium (assembly GCA_947065955.1). GTDB lineage: Bacteria > Bacillota_I > Bacilli_A > RF39 > UBA660 > CAMSXY01. The sequence continues at coordinate 943 of CAMSXY010000009.1, forward strand.
CTGGTAAGACAAACCATTTGTTTTTATAAAAAATCATCAGTAAAAGTATAGGAACAAATCCAAAGATAAGGGTTACAAGACAATCGACTCCAAAATAAAAGAAGACTTTTGGAAACGCTTTATAGCCACTTATGAAAAAGGAAATTATATAAAATCCTATCTTAAGGATAGTTATAATTCCTACCATGGATAGTTCTTTATAATAAAACCATTTTTTCATCGATAATCTTAAAAAAAGGTTTTCTATACCACCTCTTAACATCGAAAAAAATAATGAGATCATGATATAAAGTGTTACTATTTTGTGAAAAAGAAAAATTACAATATCGAGCGTGCTATACTCTAGAATATGAAGACCAAGAGTAGCGATAAAAATTTCTTCGTTATCTTTATAAAAATTTTTTGCATAAAAACCATAACAAATAATCACTAGAAAAATTTCAAGCATCAGTTTCCAATTTTTTTTAAAAAATTGGGTGAAATCCTTACGTATAATAAATTCCATTCTAATCACCTACTTGTTTTATAAATCTTGGTGTTATTTTAAAAATAATCAGTATCAAAAAAGATAAGAGAACCAAAAAGGCAAAAGTGTAGCTTATTTCTTGAGTAAAGGTTTCAAAGAAAAGCGGAATAATATAATCTCCCACCCAAAAAGACATCGATTTTTGACCAATTAAATCCTCTATATGAACAATCATACCAAAACTTAGGGTTGCAATATAGGTTATAACGTTTGCTATTAGGACAATATAAGGATTTATGATTTTAAAAAGACAGACAGAAATGATTACAAACATTTGCGATATTAAATGCACTCGAACTAAACTGTAGATTAAATAAAGAAGATTGGATATATTATAATCTCCATATAAAGAAAATGTAAAATCATTACCAAATAAATTTAGAATACATAAGGTTGTTAAAACGGTAACCAAAAATAAGAATCCATTTACAATTAGTACTTGTTTTAATAAAGTGGATAAATATTTTTTCTTAGTTCTTAAACGTAGAATATGAAAAAGATTTTTTTCAAATCGAAAGTAAATACTTATGGATGTTATTAGGGGAATAAAGAATAAACAGTAAAAAACATAAGCACCATTCGTCATTAAAGCTAAAAAAAGTTGGATATATGTCAAATTAGGATTCGTTGATTTTGTTCCATAAGAAATGGAAAGGGTAATCACAATCGAAACAATATATAATACTTTAAAAACAGGTGTTTGCATAAAATGAGAAAGATTCTCTTTTAAATATCTATAATTCATAATTTATCAACATCTTTTCTTTATCCTTATAGGATTTATAAACCAAAAATCCACTTCCTAAAAATAAAAGAAGAGCCACTATAAATTGGATATAGATATTCGATTGGTCTCCTGGGGACCAATACATGTAGAAATTTAAAGTCGAATTCCAATTGATTATTGGATTTATTTCAAACCATTTATATAATATAATATTTAGTCCTATTCCCATTACAATTTCTAAAAATATGTTGATTCCTAAAACCACTAAAAAAGAGGCAATGCAACTCACTAAATAAGGCATTTTCTTCTTCATAAATAAAAGTAATACATTAATATAGTACCCAGCTAATAGAATTAGATTTAAAACATAAAAGAAGAGAAATATAGGTAATATATCGATATATTCTTGGTCTAGCGAACTTTGAGAATAAACCGTCCAGACATTTGGATGTGCATTCCATATATCTATACGACCTGTATACAGAATACAAAATAAAAAACAAATCAAAATATATATAGGTACGATCCACATACTTTTATATGTTATTTTTAAATGCTTTTTCAAAAATTCTTTATAAGAAGTTCTGGTTATTTCTGCTCGAATCGTACCAAAGTTTAACTTTTTATAAAGAAAGTAAGCACTCGGTAATAAAAATGCAAGTGGCAGATAATTTATAATATATCGATATTTTTCGTTTACAATTTCAAAATACATTGAAATCGCATCTGTTTTTTCATATTCGATATACGGATTATAATCCTCGTAAGGTTTTTGTATAGTTCCATCTTCTATCCCTTTTTGAATGAGTTCCAATTGATGAACATTATCGTCAAATTTTGCTTTATATTGCCATACGAAAAAGCCAAACACGAAAGTTAGGCCTACCAATACAATAACACTCAACTTATATTTTTTTAAAAATTCTTTCATGTTAACTCCTTAAAACATTTTGTTATAAATCATTAAGTCTTCTTTTTTTATTTACAACATACAGCTCCCAACATACAACATGCAATTTTTAAGAGAATATTTCGTTAAGAATTTCTAGACATTATTTTTTATTAGATTATAGGTCCATGTACCCCAATAATACGTACTATTTTTTCCGTTTTTAATAACAAAAATCCATTTCCATTTACTGCAGTAAGCCCACAACCAAGAACTTGATTTACTTGGGAATTTCCTAACGTTTTCCATGCTTTTCCAGTTAGTGTTACATAGTCTGTTTCACAACTGTTTCCCATGTAATCTTTTCCCATTAAAGCTGCTTGCACTGCTCTACCAAAAAGATATGTTGGGTCTGTTGACTTATTGGTATAAAGATACTGATAAGATTGTTCGTCTTTAGCTGCATGATAAGCAGCCACTTGTTGCTTCAATGGAAGTACAGTCTCATTAAGTACAAGAGAGGCTGCATTCACGCCGATAGATGTTAATAATAATGTTACTGCATAAGTAACCACTAAACCTTTTACTAGTTTCATAATTATCCTCCTTAAACAAATACAACTTGTAACCATAGTATAACATCATTTCCAATTTTTAACAATTCTTTTAATAAAAACATTTTTAAATAAAAAAAGCTATAAAAGAAAAAAAATCCATTTTTATAGCTTTTTATTTTTCAAACACTTCACTTTCTGATGAAGTAAAATTTCTTCTTTTGAAAAGTACATCCTTTTGAATATAGAACTATTTTTAATTTTCTTCCTTTTGAAGTAGCACAATCTCTTCTACTTGTATCTCTTGCTCAAAAAAACGAAAAACAAGACAAGATGGAACCTCCCCATAATAAGAAGAGGGAAAATACCTCCTCTTCAAAGGGATCGAAAAAATTTAAATTACCGAATACTAAAGTACTACAATTTTTCCTTTCAAAACTCTGTATACTGAAATAATAAAGATTGTTTTGAAAAAAGTATAATACGTATTTTCCTTTCCATAGCAGAAGTAGCACATCCCTTTTCCCCATAAAGAAAAAGATCAGGAGCATCCATCAATAAAAATTTTTCTTGTAAATCGAAATACTCTTTTTTCAAAACTTCCTCTGTATTTAAAAACAACAATTTCCCATCTTCCAAAACAATTCCATCATTTACATAACGCTTTTGTATTACAATTTTTAATTGGTTCAAAAAGTTTCATAACATTTCCCTCTAGAATCCACTTCTTTTAAACAATTTTTCCAAATCATGTTTTGCATAAAAAATCGTTGTAGGTCTTCCATGAGGACAATGAAATGGATTTTTACACTCCCTTAAATCATCTATTAAAGCCTGCATTTCTTCTAAAGTAATGCTCTCATTTGCTTTAATAGACATTTTACAACTAACGGTCATAGCTACTCGATCATTCAATTTCGCAATCGAAAAATCTTTTTCTAAATGAATCACCAAATCAAGAATTTTTCGAATAGCTTCCTCCTCATACCCCTTTGGAAGCCAAGAAGGATGAGCTTTAATTAAAATAGAATTTAACCCAAATTCCTGTATATCAAAATGCATCCCCAAAAGAATAGAAAAATTTTCTTTCAAAATAATATAATCTTGATTAGAAAATTCCATTGTCAAAGGAAATAACATGGCCGTAGAACTTTCCTTCGGATTTCCTAATTTTTCCTTATAAATTTCATAATTAACTCTTTCCTTTGCAGCATGTTGATCGATAAGATACATTCCAAGTTCATTTTGACAAATAATATACGTTCCAAGTACTTGCCCAACAGGATAAAAAAGCGGCATACGTTCTTCTTCGTTATCCAAATCTTCCAATTCTTCTTTTTTTTCAAAACTCTCTTTCTTAGACTCCACCTTCTCTTCAAAATCATTTATAAAAAGAGGTTTTTTTTCTTCTACAACATCAAAAGATAAAGGGATTTCTTCATAATGTTTCTTTACAATAGATTCTTTAAAAAGATCCTTTTTTTCCTGAACTTCCTCTACTTGTGGAATTAAATTTTTGTGTTGTAAACGATCTTGAATAAGATTTTCAATCAAAGAAACCAAATCTTCCATTTTTGAAAACTTAATATCCATCTTAGTTGGATGAATATTTACATCAATTAAACTAGGATCTACTGTAATACAAAGAACAACAACAGGATAACGATTATCAGGTTTATAAGTATGATACGCATCATTAATAATACGATTTAACTCTGCATTGCGAACAACACGGCCATTTACAATCGTAACCATTCCATTTCGATTAGAACGATGAACCTCTGGCAAACTCATATATCCAAAAACCGTATAATCATCGGTTTGTCCAGAAATTTCTCGCATTTTTTTCGTAATATCCATTCCAAAAACACTTTTAATTGCTTTTAATAATTGCCCACTTCCATCTGTATTTAAAAGCTCTGTTCCGTTATTTGTTAAAACAAAACGAATATCAGGATGGGATAAAGCAAGTTTATCAAAATAATCCGTAATACTTGCCAGTTCTGTATAAAGACTTTTTAAATGTTTCAAACGAGCTGGCGTATTATAAAATAAATTTTCAACAATCATACTTGTTCCACATCTTGCATCGGCATTTTCAACAGAAACAATTCTTCCGCCCTCAATAACGACCTGAGTTCCAATATCCCCTTTCGATGTTTTTAAAGTAATTTTAGAAACACTCGCAATACTAGCTAAAGCCTCTCCTCGAAATCCAAGTGTTTCAATTCGATATAAATCCTCTTCTTCATAAAGTTTACTTGTAGCATGACGAGAAAATGCTAAAACAGCATCGTCCTTTTCCATTCCACAACCATTATCAATCACTTGAATTTTCTTCGTTCCAGATTCTTGCAAATCCACTTTTATTTCAGTCGCCTTTGCATCAATACTATTTTCAGTAAGTTCCTTAATAACAGAAGCAGGGCGTTCCACAACTTCTCCAGCTGCGATTTTATTCGCAAGAAATTCATCCATTACTTTAATAACTGCCATAACATCACCTACTTAAATTATATCACAAAAGATACATTTCAAAAAAGATTATTAAAAAACAAGAAATTATTTCTTTTCTTGTTGATAATTTTCTAAAAAAAGCAACATTTGCTCCACCACTTTTTCAGGTAAAATCTCTTGTAATTCCTCTTTACTCGCTTTTGTTATATTTCCAATATTCTTATATTTTTTCAAAAGAAGTTTTTTCCTTTTTTCGCCAATTCCCTCGATTTGATCTAAAATACTAGAAATACTTCCCTTACTTCGAAGAGTTCTATGATAATGAATCGTAAAATTATGGACTTCATCTTGCATACGTTCTAAATAGTAAAACAGATTGCTTTGTTTATCAATAGCTACCTCTTCAATAGGATCGAAGGCTAAAAGAGAGGAAGTTGCATGATGATCATCTTTTTTAAGACCAACAATTGGAATAGGAAGCAAAAGACTATCAAGCACCTCACGAGCAACATGCATCTGACCAATTCCACCATCCACAATAATCAAATCGGGACGTTCTAACTGATCTTTTAAAACACGAAAATATCTTCTATAAATAACTTCTCGCATGGTGCCATAATCATCGTTTTTATCTACACTAATTTTAAACTTGCGATATTCATTTTTAGCAGGTTTTCCATCTATAAAAACAACCATTCCAGAAACATTAAAAGTTCCAAACAAATTGGAGTTATCAAAAAGTTCAATTCGATCTAATTTTTCTAATCGCAAAATCTTTCTTAACTCTTCATTAGCTTGAGTTGTTCTTTCTTCATTTCGATTAACAAGTTCAAAATTTTCCTGTAAAGAAATCTTTGCATTCTGAATTGCCATATGAACAATATTTTTCTTTGATCCCTTTTTAGGAGAAGTGACCTTGATTGTCAAAATTTCTTCTAAAAACTCCGCTCTTAGACTTTCTGGAACTAAGATTTCCTCTGGTAATAAAACACCTTTTTCATAAAATTTCGCAATATATTCTTCTGTTTGGATAAAAGCTTCTTCTAAAAGAGGCATAATCTTAGAATGTCGTTCTACAATTTTTCCTCCACGAATGAAAAAAACTTGGACACATAAATACCCTTTCCATTCGAAAAAACCAAAAACATCAATTTCTTGGTCGCTTTGAATCTCAACTTCTTGTTTGGTAAGCGTAATATGAATATAATCTAATAATTCTTTTAACTCCTTTGCCTTTTCAAATTCCAAGTTCTCCGCACATTTCTGCATTTCTTCCTCGATTTTTTTAGTAACAAGGCTTGGATCGCCTCTTAAAAAACGAATAATTTCCTTTTGCATTTGTTCTAATTTTAAAAAATCAACTTGTTTTGTACAATATCCTAGGCATTCCTTAATATGGTAATAAAGACAAGGTCTTTTTTGATAATTCTGACATTTCCTTAAAGGATACATTCGATTTAATAAATTAACAGTCGTTCTTGCAGCAGTTACATTGGGATAAGGACCAAATAACCTAGTATGTCCTTTTTTCTTCCGATTAATATTTCGAATAACAGAAAGTCTTGGAACCTCCTCTTTTACAAGTTCAATATAAGGATAGCTCTTATCATCCCGAAGTAAAATGTTATATTTAGGATCATGTTCTTTTATTAAATTAATTTCTAAAACAAAAGCCTCTTTCTCACTTCCTACAACCACATATTCAAAATCCACAATTTCACTAACAAGTTTTGCCGTTTTTCCCGTATGTTTTCCGCGAAAATAAGAAGATACACGATTTTTTAAATTCTTAGCTTTTCCAACATAAATAATCACACCATCCTTATTTTTCATAAGATAACACCCAGGACGATCTGGAAGTAACGATAGTTTCTTTTTTATATAATCCATATCCTTCACCTCTTTTTATTCTACCTTATTTTTTTGGAGTGTGCAAGATATCGATTTTTTTATTTTTTTCTTGTATAATAAAAGAGGTGAATTATGAAAACAATTGAAAAAGAAGTCATTTCTGAATGGATAATTCAAAAATCTCGTTTCATTACCATTTTAACCCCCATTGAAAAAGAAGAAGATATTAAAACTATCCTTCTTCATATAAAAGAAAGCTACAAAGGTGCCACGCACTACTGTTATGCTTACCATCTAGAAGGAAAAATGCGTTTTGAAGATGATGGGGAACCCAATAAAACGGCTGGAATGCCTATTTTAAACGTTCTTCAAAAAGAAAACTTAGACCATATTTTATGCATTGTAGTAAGATACTTTGGTGGAATAAAATTAGGCGCTGGGGGTCTTGTTCGAAGCTACACTAAAAGTGTTACAAACGCTTTAGAAAAAGCAACCTTTCATACCTTAGAAAAAAAGACAAAAGTTATTCTTACTTTTCCCTATGAACAAGAAAAAAAGATCCTATTTCTTTTAAAAGACAAAAAAATAGAAGAAAAAGAATATAGTAAAGAAATTACCTATACAGTATGGTTAAAAGAAGAAGAATTCGAAATTCTAAAGAGTGCCAATATTTTTTATGAAAAAAAAGAACAAGCCTTTCGATGACTTGTTTTTAGTTATTTTGAATTTGTTTTGCAACTTCTTCAGCAAAGTTTTCTTCTCTTTTCTCCATTCCTTCTCCTACTTCAAAACGAATCATAGAAGTAATAGAACCTCCATTTAAAGAGACATATTTAGAAACGGTTTCTTTATTCTCTGCTTTTATAAAGATTTGATCCTCTAAACAAACTTCCTCATAATATTTTTTAACTTTTCCAACTAAAATTTGATCTAGACGAGCTTCTTCCTTCCCTTCATTAAGAAGTTGTTCTCTCATAATTTCTTTTTCTTTTTCTAAAACTTCACTTGGAACATCCTCACTTTTTACATATAAAGGTCTCATAGCAGCAGCGTGCATAGCAACTTCTTTAGCAACTTCCGCACTAGCTCCCTCTATTACAGTAAGAGCAGCAATTCGTCCTCCCATATGTAAGTAAGAACCAAAAAATTCACTATCTTTCTTTTCAATTTTAGAAAATCTTCGGAAACTTAATTTTTCTCCAATTGTTGCTGTTTTGGAAATAATTAAATCTTCTAAAGTACCTTCCCCATAAGGTAATTTTAAAGCAGCTTCTACATTTCCATCTTCTACCTCTTCTTTTAAAAGAGTCTGAAGCATTACATCTACAAGTTGTTTAAATTCTTCGTTTTTAGCAACAAAGTCTGTTTCTGAATTTAATTCAAGAATAACACCTTTATTTCCTTCAACTAAAATAGCAGCAACACCTTCTGCCGCAATACGATCTGCCTTTTTAGCTGCTTTGGAAATTCCTTTTTCACGAAGCCAATCCATAGCAGCATCCATATTTCCTTCGGTTGCTTCTAAGGCTTTTTTACAATCAAGCATACCCGCTCCAGATTTTTCTCTAAGTTCTTTTACTAAATTTGCACTTATCATATTATCTTCCTTTCTATTTCTATTATATACGAAAATGCTTTCTATAGCAATAAAAAGATGATTTTTAAAAATCATCTTTTTTGGTCTATTTTAAACTATCAATAAGTTCAGCTTTTTTCATAGTAGAATATCCTTTGATATTGCGGTCTTTAGCCATATCACGAAGTTCATTAACAGTTAAATTAGAATAATCTATTTGTTCTGTGGCTTTTTCTTGAACTTTTTCTTCTTTATTTTCTACTTTTTCTTTTTTAACATCTGTTTTATCAAATGATTTTCTTTCAAATGGTTTTTTAAATCCACCTCGATTATCATTTCGACCTTCAAATCTTCTTGGACGATCTTCTTTTTTCTTTACAGAATCAACAGCTTTTTGCATAATTTCACTAACATCTTTTTTATCGTCTTGTGAAACATAATCAACTAGTTTTCCACCATGAGCTTCTACAATCGCATTTGCCATAACACCTGTAATAAGTTTTACAGCACGAATCGCATCATCGTTTCCAGGAATAACATAATCTACATCATCTGGATCACAATTAGTATCTACAATTCCAAATACAGGAATATGTAATTTGCGAGCTTCACGAATAGCGATATATTCTTTAGAAGGATCTACAATAAACATTGCTTCTGGAAGTTTATGCATTTCACGAATTCCACATAAAACTTTATTTAATTTGTCATATTCCTTCTTAAGTCCAATAACCTCTTTCTTAGGTAGAACTTCAAAAACACCATTTTTCTCCATGTTTTCGATTTCTTCAAGTCTTTTAACTCTTCCACGAATTGTTTTAAAGTTTGTAAGTGTTCCTCCTAGCCATCTTTCTGTTACATAGTAAGATTCACTACGAATAGCTTCATCATGAATGGCTTCTTGAGCTTGTTTTCTCGTTCCAACGAATAAAACTTTTCCACCATTTTCTACAATTGCTTTTAAAGCTGCATAAGCTTCTTCAATTTTTTTTGCTGTTTTCTGTAAATCAATAATATAAATATCATCACGAGATGTGAAAATATATTCTTTCATTTTTGGATTCCATCTTTTCGTTTGATGTCCAAAGTGAACACCTGCTTCTAACAAGTAATTCATAGATACAACTGACATAAAATTCCTCCTTTTGTTTGTTCTTCCGAATACTTCTTTTATACCACCTTTTGGCACTCGACATAAAAATTCATATCCGTGTTTTTTAAAAAGCCAATGTTATTATACCATTAATTATATGCATCTGCAATTATTTTTTTGAATATTTTGAATTTTAAAGAAAAAAAGATACTCTAGGTAAAAATAGACTATCTTTTCTAATAAAAATTATTTTACAATTTCAGAGTGATCCCAATAATAATGTCCTTGATATTTTTTAAAAGTATGTTTGTAAGTTACTGCACTATCTGGATATTTTTTTAGAGCTTTTTGAAATATTTTTTCGATACTTTCTATAGCTTGGCCTTCCTCTAGTTCATTTTGAAGAGAAAAATCTATCATATCACTATAAATAGCATATATACCTTCAACAACTGTCCCATAAAGAACTCGATCAAATAAATAAATTTCTTCCTCATTTTCAGATAATTCAACTTTATCAACGTTAGCACCAAAAATTTCGCCATAGGTTTCAGGTATTTTGCAGGTACTTCCACCCGCTATCGCTTTATAATATCCATCTATCAACTGAAAAGAAGTATAATCTGTACTATAAAATTGTACAGTTGTTTTTAAAGAAACATTTCCAAATAAATTGGGAATTTCCTTTTTTACATCTTCTAAAGCTACACGGCAAACAGGTTCCCCAAAAGATGGGTCATAAGTATTAATTCGACTAACAGCGATTTGCGTAAGTTGTTCATCGGTAATATCTGAAATACTAATCTTTCCTTTTGCATCATAAAATCTATGACGATCTAAAACTTCTGTTAAAACTTCTGTACTAATATTGTTAGGATTTTCAATTTTTGATTCACTTTCTGAATCATCGTCATCCTCTTCTTCATTTGGATTGTTATTTTCTTCCTGATTTCCTTGGTTATTTTGGTTATCATTTACATCAGGATCTTTTTCCTTATTAAAATTCTGATATACACCAAAACTTCCCAAACCAACCACAAGTATCGCTAAAACAAGTCCTAAAATAATTTTATCTTTTTGTTGCATTAAGCACCTCTTTCTTAATTGATATAATAACAGAAAAAAGTAAACTTTGCAATATTAAAAAACACTTTTTATGAACATTATGAATATTATACTTTAAAAGTTTTTGGTTTCTTGCGAACAAACCACTCAAATAAAAGCGTATTGACTTCATATAAAAGAAGAGAAATAACCATAAGAATAGCTAAAATAGAAAGTAAAAAAGGCGTCAAAATAGATAGAGAAAAAAGTTCCCGAAATCCAATAGCCCCCACCCCAAAACAAATAATCATAATTGTAACTAAAAAAAGGCGATATCCGTTAAATGGTTTACTAATACGAATTAAAAGCATAAAAGCAGTAAAACCTGTAATAATAACGGATAAAGTAGAAATGTCATCGGCATGTAAAGAAAAGAAAAAACCAAATAATCGAACAATTAAAACATTACACATAATCGTAAGCGAAGTTGGAAAAGATTTCGATAAAACATTGACTAAAAAAGATCCTTTTACACGCTCACGATTTGGCTCAAGAGCCAAAAAGAAAGCAGGAATTCCAATTGTAAAAATACTCATCAGGGTAAGTTGAATGGGAACAAAGGGATAACTAAAATTTAAAAATAAAAAGATAACTGCTAAAAGGAGAGAATACATCGTTTTACATAAAAATAAACTTGCCGATCTTTCCACATTGTTAATAGTTCTTCTTCCCTCATATACCACATCAGGTAATGTTTCAAAACTAGAATCCAATAAAACAATTTCAGAGACATTTCGAGCAGCCTCACTTCCACTGGGAAGTGCAATACTAATATCCGATTCTTTTAAAGCTAAAACATCATTAACCCCGTCCCCTACAAAAGCTACAGTATGTTCCTTCTTTAAAGCTTGAATCAATTCTTTTTTTTGAATAGGGGTTACCCGTCCAAAAATAGAATATTTAGAAACTGCACTTTCCATATCTTTAGAATCTAAAGTAGTGGCATCAATACCTTCCCCAACAATTCCAACTTCTCTAGCAATCCTTTTTACACTATCAATGTTATCTCCAGAAATAACCTTAATATCCACTTTTTGATTTCGAAAATATTCAAGTGTTTGAATCGCACTTTTTCGGATCTTATCTTTTAATAAAATTAAACAAATCACTTCTATCTCTGAAGGAATTTTTTCTTCTAATTTCTTTGTACGTCCAACCATAAGAACACGATATTTTTCAAAATAAGATTCCATACCTTTTCTTTTTTCTTTATCGGGAATTAAAATATCGGGAGCCCCAATATAATAAGTTCCATATTCTTCAAAATCTACAGCACTATATTTTCGTTCCGAAGAAAAGGAAATCATATTTTTCACTTTCCAAGTCGCTTCCTTTTGATACTTTTTACAAATTGCTTGCATAGTAGAAGATGTTTCACTCAAATTACAACAAAGATTATTTAAAATGAGATCCATGGAAACATCCTCTTTAAAAGGAATCACCTCTAATACTTCTTGTTCTCCCTCTGTTAGAGTCCCCGTTTTATCTAAACAAATAGTATCCACACGAGCCAGTGTTTCAATACAATATAATTCTTGAACTAATATATTTTTACGAGAAAGCCTAAGAACACTCACCGCAAGAACTGTACTAGTAAGTAAAACAAGTCCTTCTGGAATCATTCCAATAATTGCAGCTACGGTTGCCACAACTGCACCTTGAAAAGTACTCCCATCCACACCCAATTGATTATAAAAAAGAAAGCCTCCAATAGGAAGAATGGAAAAAGAAATCCATTTAATAATTTTATTTAAAGAATTCATAATTTCAGAATGAACTCGTTTTATATATTTAGCATCTTTAGAGATTTTATAAGTATAGTTATCCTCTCCTACATGAATAACTTTAGCTTTACAGTTTCCACTTACAATAAAACTTCCAGATAAAATAATATCCCCTTTTCCTTTTAATATAGAATCGGATTCTCCTGTAATATAAGACTCATTTACCTCTACACTCCCCGATAAAATTTTCGCATCTGTAACAACTTGATTTCCAATTTGTAAACAAAGCAAATCATCTAAGACAACCTCATCTAATTTAATTTTTTCCTTTTTTCCTTCTCTTATAACAAAGATTTGACTACTAGCAATAAGAGATAACTTATCAATCGCCATTTTAGATCGAATTTCCTGTATAATACTAATAAAAGTATTACAAAAAACAACTCCTAAAAAAAGAAGATTTTTATAAGAGCCTACGAATAATATGGCCATTCCTAAAGCAAAATTTAATAAATTAAATAAAGTAAAGATATTTCCAAAAATAATTTGGGATATCGTTTTTGTTTTGACAGAAGTGTCATAATTAACAAGTCCTTTATCAATACGTTCTAAAACTTCTTCCTTTGTTAAACCAATTGTTTCCATCTTAAAATCCCTTATCTTTCGCTTTTTTACTATACCACAATATCCCTAATTTAGCAAGAATCATACAGGTATTATTTTTTACAAAAATAAAAAAAGCATACTTGCTCTTTTACATTTTTGAATGCATTTTTTCTTTATAAAAAGAAGAAGAAAAAAGAAACTCTTTAAAAATTTTTTGGCTAGAAGAATGTTCTAAAATTCTCTCTGGATGCCACTGAACACCGAGTAAAAAAAGTTTATTAGGAAGTTCAATTGCCTCTATAATACCATCCTCTGAAATGGCACTAACCTGAAACTGAAAGGTCTTTACAAGGGCATATTTATGAAGACTGTTTACAGTAATCTCCTCTTCGCCAATAATCGCAAACATTTTCGAATTTGGAAATACTTTGACCTTATGCGCTTCCTTAAATTTTGATTTTTGATGATCAATAATCGAATGAATTTCCTTCAAAGGAGAATCGATTTTTCCCTCACAATCAATTTTTCCAAGAACTTGCATCCCCATACAAGTGCCAAGAAAAGGAATATCTTCTTTTATAGCCGTTTTTGCTATAAAAAGATCATATTCGTAAATGCGACTTCCACCTGGCATAATAATACCATCACACAAATGAATAGACTGTAAAAGCTCTTCTTTTTCACTTTCTGTCAAAGGTAAAATATCCTTAGAAGAAAGTGTATACTCTTGTAAAGAAGAAGGCAAAAGTAAAATGGGAATTCCGCCAAACTGTAAAACGGCCTTTCTATAAGCATCAAATATATAATAAGCTGGATAACCAATAACTTCTTCAGGTCTTCCAACAATTCCGATAATAGGCTTTTCCATAAAAATTTTCCCCTTTTCTAAATCTACTATAAATTTATTAAAAAAGGATATAAAAATGCAAAAAATAAGCAAAGTTGCTTATTTACATGTATATCCATCTTTTTCAAATTGTTGTTTTGCTTGTTCATAGGTTTCGCTCTCACCAGCTAAATCAAATTCATCTTTTGTAGCAGAATCCATTTTATCAAGATCAGCAATTAAGGAAAATTGAAGCCCCTTATCTTTCTTTGTTGTATTCATAGAAATACCTTTTTTGTCCTTAAATTTATTATATCCACTGGTAAACGCATCTGCCATTTGAGAGATAGCAGTCTCTTCCAAACCATCTGCTTCAAGTTGCATATTTAATTCCATTTTATGAATCTGATCGTTTTTAAAAGTTTCTTTTATCGTTTGTTGAACTTTCATCCCCAGTGCTTCATCGGACCTAGTACATTCTAAAACACGACGCTCCCCGCAACCACTCATAAATAAAGAAAAAGCAACAAGGGGAACGCTTACTTTTAAAACATTTTTCATAACTTTCTCCTCCTTTTTTACTATATCATAAGTTTTAAAATCACACAAGAAAAAAGAAAATTTAAAATTTTACAAGACTAAAATTTGTTATAGATTGAATAATAAAAAAAATCTTGTGAAAAAAGTTTCACAAGACTTTAATAACAAATCAATGGCGGAGCAGGAGGGATTTGAACCCTCGCACCAGTTACCCGGTCTACACCCTTAGCAGGGGCGCCTCTTCAGCCTCTTGAGTACTACTCCAAATGCCACAGTTATATTGTACTATATATTCTTTTTTTTATCAAGAAAAATTTTTTATTTTTTCTCACTTTTATAATATTTTCATTTTTTTTCCTTTAAAAATTTTTCCAAAAAATCTATAACGCCATCTTCCTCATTCGTTTGAAATGTAATATAATCCGAAACTTTCTTTACCTCACAAAGGGCATTTTTCATAGCAACACCAATACCACAATTTTGAATCATATCTACATCATTGAAACTATCGCCAAAAGCAATAATTTTCTCATTTGGAATAGAAAGAAGAAAAGCTAGCTTTGAAATAGCAAAATATTTTTTACAATTGAGTCCTCCAACCTCTATCCACTTTTTAGCTCCAAAAGAATCTTGCATAATCATTATATACAATTCCTTAAAAGAATCTTTAAACTTCTGATAAAATTTTTCTACCGAAATATTTTCATCCATAACAATTGATACGTGCGTAATATCTTCCATTGAATCTACAAATTCATCAAAATTTTCAAAAGGATCCTCACAGTGTATAGTTTGAGTAGAAGAAAAAAGAGTTATTTTTTTAAAATGATTATCACGATATTCCCATAAGTGCATTAAGTCATTTTTAAATATAGTATTTTTATAAAGATACTTAGAAGATTTGACATCATAAATACAAGCCCCAGCATCCGTAATAATATAATGAAAAAAAGTAGGATCGATAACCTCTTGTAAAGAAGGAAAAGATCTTCCTGTTGCAACTACTAATAAATACCCCCTTTCTTTTAAAAAGGCCAAATATTCCTCTGTTTTTTTAGAAAGACTTCCACCACATAATAAAGTACCATCTAAATCAAAAACAAGCATTGCTTTCATAAACTTCATCTCCTAAAATTATTTTTTCATATTCTCCAAACATTTCATTCCCTTTTTTGCAAAAAAGTATTCTTTAGAATGTTTAATAAAATAGTGTTTTCCCTTTACAATAAAATGAGCACCTGTCTGGTGAAAATCAAAAGGAACCTGATATTGGTCACAATCCTCTTTTATTTTTTTAACCCAAGAAAAATGACAAGGTCGTGCATTCAAATAGGATTCCCCACCAACTGAAACAAGATTTATCTGTCCACTTTTTAGAAAAAAACGCAAATCAACATACTCCAAAATAGGGGCAACAAAAATATATTTATATTTTGCTTTAATCTTTAATAAAATAGGAAGTCTTTTATTGGCTTTTTCTTGGTTTTCACAGGTAACAGCTATAATTACATTATCATAACCATCCCCCCAATCACTTGGGACACAATCCTTAAAACGTTCTATTCGTTTCGTACAAATCAAAAATTGCACATCTGGTCTTTTTTTTATAATATCCCAAGCTTCTTGCCTCCAGTTATCTGCTTCCTCAATAAAAAAATCGGATGTAAAACAAGTGGCTACTTGACTCCCCTTTTCGATTTTAAAATCTCCCATTCGATTTTTTTTTAAAGGCAATTGAAAATTCGTTTTTGATTTAACAACAACATTGGTATCTTTTCCACGCAAATTATCAAAATAATAAACAAAACAATTAAGACAACCAGGACTACATTTATGGCAGCCATGCCATGGATTCCAAAGGGCTCTTTTCATAACGCCTCCTTTGTTTTCTCTATTTTAAAACAAATATTATGAAACTTCAAAAGTTAACTTATCTACTTTCTAAAAACCTTTTTTTAATATTTTCATAACCTCTTCGGTTCCCTCATATTTTGAAACTAACTTTTGTGCAAAACCGGATTTATAAATTTCTCCCCAAATATGCAATAACTTTATTCTTGATTTTTTATAATCTTCCAAAGTAGAAAGTCCTAAATCAACAATCTGCTCTATATGAAATAAATCGTCCCCAATAAACAATCGATTTCCTCGAATTGTTCCATCTAGATTTAAAACCGCAAAATGATTTTTATCTTCGATAGAAAAGCCCTCTTCACTTATTTTTGTTGTTTTAGAATCTTCTACCTTCTTATCCAATACATGACATAATTTAAAATGAGCAATAAAACAATGGTAATCCTCTAAATAATGGATATCATCGTTTATTCCTGTACAATTTTGATAGCCAAGAGAATCCCAAATTCCTTTCTTCACAATAAACTGCCCTTTTTCATAATGATATATCGCATTATATGCATCCTGGAATTTTGAAAAACATCCCATCTTCCCTTTTATCATAAAAAGTTTCAAATCTTTTAAAATTTCTATTTCTGGTTTTACAAAATAAAAACGCTCTTGATCCCAACGATTTACCTCAAAAAATTTTTTATCTTGTAATCGATAATGAACCATGATATAAGAATATCCATTTTCTTTATAAGGATTTTCATAAATAACAATCACATTTTGATCATCCAGTACCACTTTATCAGAACAAACAATGTTAGAAACAAAATCAATAGCTGCTATTTTTTTATTAAACATATTTTTTCCCTCCTAATAATTTTTTTATTATAACTTTTTTGTTAAACAAGAAAATTTTTATACAAAACAAAACACTTATTCATCTATCATTTTTTCAATAATATACCTTGGTCTTTTTTTAGTTTCATAATACATTTTTCCAATATATTCTCCCATAATACCGAGGAAAATCATTTGCACTCCTCCAAGAAACCAAATCGAAATAACAAGAAATGTCCATCCTTCTACTGTATTTCCAAGTATTTTCATCACCAAAGAATAAATCATTATTCCAAAACTAATCAATAGTACCATAACCCCAATACTTAAAATCATACGAAGTGGTTTAATACTAAAAGACGTAATTCCATCAAAAGCAAAAGATAACATTTTTTTTAATGGATACTTAGATTCCCCAGCCAATCTTTTATTTCGTTCATAATAAACAATTGTACTTTTATAACCAATTTGGGGAACAATTCCTCTTAAAAACAAATTTACTTCCCCAAATTCACTCATTTTATCTAACGTGACTTTACTCATTAAACGACAATCGGCATGATTATAAACAATATCTACCCCAAGTAATTTCATTATTTTATAAAAGGATTGTGCCGTAAATCTTTTAAAAAAGTGATCTTTTTTTCGACTACTTCTTACACCATAGACAATTTCATATCCCTCTTTATTTTGATCAACCAAGATCGGAAGAGCGTCGTGTAGGGAAAGAGTGTTCAT
>CAMSXY010000010.1 GCA_947065955.1 uncultured Caryophanales bacterium
GAATAAGGTATACAGGGAAAAATCCCAATAATTATGTAAGTTTTAATGGAGAACTTTGGAGAATGATTGGAATTTTTGATGGAAAGATAAAAATCATAAGAAATGAATCTATTGGTAGCAAACCATGGAATAGTGAACAGAAAAATGATTGGGGAAGCAGTAGTTTATATAATTATTTAAACGCAACTTACTACAATAGTTTAGAATCTACAAGTAAAAATATGGTAGAAAATGCAACCTGGAAAACAGGAGGAGCAAGCACGAATAATATAACTGCTTTAAAAATGTATGAGCAAGAGGAAAGTGTAGCTATCATAACAGGTTATGTAGGACTTATGAGTGCATCGGATTATGGTTATGCGAGTAGTGAATGTCAAAGAAAAGCGAGTCCTTTAATGAATTATGATAACGTTTTATGTATAAGTACAAATTGGTTGAAATTAGGTGCTTATGAATGGACAATGACTCCTTTTTCTTCTTTTACAGATCATGTTTTTAGTGTAGGAAGTTTGGGATTTTTATCTGGGACAGGTTCTGATAGTTCTGTTGTGAATTCTTTTCATGTAAGACCTGTTTTATATCTAAAATCTAAGGTGCATATTTCAAGTGGATCAGGAACCCATATAAACCCTTATCAACTGGCTATTGATTGATATATTTTTTATTTAATTAAAAAATTTTATGCATTCTTATACATATGATTGAAAATTCTATATGGAGAACAGGGGGATGGGAAAAAAGTGCCATTACGACAAGGCAAATGTATGTGTATGAGGAAAGTATAAAGGGAGAAAGTTCTTCTTCTTTAATAACAACAGGATATATTGGAATTATGAATGTATCGGATTATGGTTATGCAAGTAGTGGGTGTTATGAGGGAGTTCTTATTAAATGCTTACGATAATTCAATTTGTGCTAGTACGAACTGGCTAAAAACAGAAATAAGTGAATGGACAATGACTCTGATTTCATCCATTATGTCAACCGTTTTTTATGCCCCTGTTGCGGGCATTATCTATGATAGAGGTGTGACCAGTGCTCTTGAGGTGTGTCTCGTTTTATATTTAAAATCGGATGTGTCTATTAAATAGGGGGCTGGTATAAAGATCAAATCCTTATTTACTTTTTATGAATGCGTAAATACTATAATATAGTTAATAATTTGTTTTTTTAAGTTTAATTAACGTATGATCTTTTAGATTATACTTTTTTTGTACCTTTTTTTCCTTTTAAATGTGTGTTAAATTGAGCATAAAGGAAGTGTAAAATGGGAAAATAATGGAAATAGTAAAAAAGAATACAAAGTTAGTAGTAGGAATTATAATAGGGGTATCTTTGGGATGTATAGGCGTTATGGCAGCAACACTCGCCAGTAAAGATGTGTCTTATACCAATCAAGTATCTTCTGTAACTAATGTGCAGGAGGCTATAGAAGACTTATATAATAGATCAAAGTTTAAATTTCGTTTTCCTAATTTATCTGAAAATGGGTTAAGATATACAGGAATAAATCCAACTAATTATGTATCCTTCCACGGAGAGTTATGGAGGATTATTGGAATATTTGATGGAAAGATGAAAATTATAAGAAATGAATCAATTGGTGAAATGCCTTGGGATAGTGGAAATACCAATGATTGGGAAAGTAGTAGTTTATATAGGTATTTAAATACTACTTATTATAATAGTCTAAATAATCCCTATAAAATGATGATAGAAAATGCCACTTGGATGGTAGGGGGATGGAAGACTCCTGAGATTACGACAAGTCAGATGTATGAATATGAGAGAAATACAAAGGGGGCAAGTTCTTCTTCTTTAATAACAACAGGCTATGTAGGGCTTATGAATGCATCGGATTATGGTTATGCAAGTAGTGGGTGTTATGAAAAAGAAACATTGAATAACTATGGGATTTCTATTTGTACAAATACAAATTGGTTAAAGTTAGAAAACTCTGAGTGTGAATGGACAATAACTTCTAATTCTTTGGATGCAGGTGCTACTTTTTGTGTACATCCAGAGGGTTGTTTTAATCATCCTATGAATCGATCTTTTTCAGTGCGACCTGTTTTATATCTAAAATCTAATGTGTATATTTCAGGTGGAGAGGGAACCCATATGGATCCTTATACTTTAGAAATGTAAAAAAGGTTTAAAAAAACCTTTTTTTATTTTCAATAAATTTCTAAATATAGTTCCTAAAGGATTAAAAAGATGGTAAAATAATGGTAGTATGGAGGAATTATGAACAAAGAAATTATAAATGAAATTAGTAAGGAATTGCAGATTCCCATAAAAGGGATAGAAGCTGTTTTACATCTTTTAGAAGAGGGAAATACGATTCCTTTTATTGCTCGTTATAGAAAAGAACAAACGGGGTCTTTAGATGAAGAACAGATAAGACGAATTCATGAGTATTATGCTTATGAAGTAAATTTATTTTCAAGAAAAGAAGATGTTATTCGTTTAATTGAAGAAAAAGATTTAATGACCGATGAATTAAAAGAAAAGATTCTAGCATCAAAGAAATTAGTAGAAGTGGAGGATTTGTATCGTCCTTATAAAGAAAAGAAAAAAACAAAAGCAACTGATGCGATTGCAAATGGACTTGAACCTCTTGCAAAAAAAATAATGTCTTTTCCAGAAAATGGTGACTTAGAAATTCTTTCTAAACCTTATTGTAATGAAAAAGTTCCAACTTATAAAGAAGCTATTTTAGGAGCTCAGTATATTATTGCTGAATGGACAAGTGACAATGCTTATTTTCGAAAATGGATTCGTAGTTATACATTTCAAAATGGATCTTTTCTAGTGAAAAAGAAAAAGGGTGCCGTTGATGAAGAGAAAGTCTACGAAATGTATTATGATTTTAAAGAAAGTGTAAAGTATGCAAAATCGTATCGAATTCTTGCTATGAATCGTGGAGAAAAGGAAAAGATTTTGAGTGTTTCTTTAGAGGTCGATGAAGATTCTATTTTGAAATTCCTAGAGGAAAAGATAATAAAAGATGATCATTCTTTTGTAAAAGAGTGTGTAAAGGAAGCTATAAAGGATAGTTACAAAAGGCTAATTTCCCCTTCTATTGAAAGAGAAATTCGTGCGGAACTTACTGAAAAAGCGGAGGAAATTGCGATTGATAATTTTTCTAAGAATCTTGAAAAATTACTTTTAACACCTCCTATGAAAGATAAGATGGTTCTTGGCCTTGATCCTGCTTATCGAACAGGATGTAAACTAGCTGTTATTGATCCTACTGGTAAAAAGTTAGCTATTAAGGTTATTTATCCGCATGAACCTCATAAGAAATATGAAGAGGCCAAAAAAATTGTTTTAGAGTTAATGGAACAATATTCTATTGATATTGTTGCGATTGGAAATGGAACAGCAAGTCGTGAAAGTGAACTTTTTATAGCAGATGTAATTAAAAGCCAAAATCGAAAAATTAGTTATATTTTAGTAAGTGAAGCAGGGGCAAGTGTTTACTCTGCATCCAAACTTGCTATTGAGGAATTTCCTGATTTACACGTTGAGGAAAGAAGTGCTATTAGTATTGGAAGAAGACTTCAAGACCCTCTTGCAGAACTTGTTAAAATTGATCCAGAAAGTATTGGAGTTGGGCTTTATCAACATGATGTTGCTCGAAAGCGATTAAGTGAGTCTTTGGATTTTGTGGTT
This sequence comes from uncultured Caryophanales bacterium, assembly GCA_947065955.1. Taxonomy (GTDB): domain Bacteria; phylum Bacillota_I; class Bacilli_A; order RF39; family UBA660; genus CAMSXY01. The sequence continues at coordinate 3,679 of CAMSXY010000010.1, forward strand.
AGTAAGGCAGTTAATGCTGTTGGAGTAAATATTAATACAGCGAGTGCTTTTTTACTTAAATATGTATCTGGACTTACTAAAAAAAGCATTGATAAAATTTTAGAATATCGTAATACGCATGGAAGAATTGCTTCTCGTGCAGAGCTTTTTAAACAAAAAATTCTCTCAGATAAGGCATATGAACAAGCCATTGGATTTTTAAGAGTTATGGATGGAAGTAATCCTTTGGATGAAACAGCGATTCATCCAGAAAGTTATAAAATTGCACTTCAAATTCTGGATGATTTTGAAATGAAAGAAGAGCACATAGGAAGTTTAGAATTGATAGAAAAATTAAAAGGAATTTCTAAGAAAGAGTACGCTCAGAAATTAAAGACGGATCTTTATACATTAGAAGATATTATATCTTCTTTAGAAAAGCCAAAAAGGGATCCGCGTGATGAAATGCCTAAACCAATATTAAAACAAGATGTCCTTCATTTAGAGGATTTACAAGTTGGTATGAAATTACAAGGAACAGTTCGAAATGTGGCACCTTTTGGCGTTTTTATTGATATTGGTCTTAAAAATGATGGACTCGCTCATATTTCGAAGCTTTCAAATCAATTTATCAAGGATCCTATGGATGTTGTACAAGTGGGGGATATTGTGGATTGTTATGTAGAAGAGATCCATTTGGATAAAAATAAAGTTTCTCTTTCATTAGTGGAGGGAAAATAAAGTATGAAGAAAGTTTTTATTTTATGTATTTTACTTTTTTTTACAGGTTGCGGTGATAAGGATTTTTCTGTTTTTTGTAAAAGAGAAGAGGAAGGACCTGGTTTTCGAGCTGTAGAGAAAGTAGAAGTGTATTTTCGAAACGATGATAAAATCACGAAACTTGTAAAAAGTTATACCTATTTTTTTGAAGACGAACTAGGAGAAATGAGTTTTGATGCAGCGTTACTTTCTCTTCAAAGTTTTACAAAAATGTATTCTTCTATGAATGGAATTGAAGTTTTGACTTTAGAAGATTTGGAAAATAAAAAAACCATTCAATATACTTTTGATTTTTCTGTTTTAAGTGACGAAGATTTAAAGAAAATAGGATTGAATCGGAATTATTTAAAAATGATGGAAGAATATAAAAAAACAATGGTATGTGAATAAGATTTTTTTCATAAATAGAAAATGAAAAGAGAATTTTTTAGATTTGAGGTGGAAAAATGGTTGAATCCATTATAAATTCTTTTATAGGCTTTTTTTCTTTTATTTTTGAAATTCCATTTGGAAAAGAAATCTTTATTTTTCTTATTTCTTGTCTTCCTATTTTAGAACTTCGTGGAGGTATTTTGGCAGCAGGTCTTTTAAATATGAATCCTTTTAGTAGTTTTTTAATTTGTTTTATGGGAAATATCTTACCAGTGCCTTTGATTCTTAAATTTATTACTCCTTTATTTCAGCGTTTGAAAAGAACAAAACATTTTTCTTCGATCGTTGAAAAAATTGAAACAAGAGCAATAGGAAAAAAAGAAAAAATTGAAAAATATCAATTTTGGGGTCTTTTTTTCTTTGTTGGAATCCCACTTCCTGGAACGGGAGCATGGACAGGAAGTTTGCTTGCTAGTTTAATTGATATGGATCGAAAAAAAGCTTTTTGGGCATGTTTTTTAGGTATTTTGTTAGCAGGTCTTATTATGTCTTTTCTATCTTTTGGTATTCTTGGAAAGCTTTTTTAAGTGATAAATGGGTGAAAACGATTTTATATTGTTGCAAAAAAGGTCAAAAAATGGTACGATATCTATGGTAGAAATGAGGAATATATATGGATGAAAAAAAGAAACTGGGAATTGTTTTCGGTGTCATTGCTCTTTTTCTTGTTGTAATGGTTGCTGTTTATGGATTCTCTGGAAAAGATGAGTATAAAGTTTATTTTTTAGGAAGATCTACTTGTGGATGGTGTAGTTTGTTTAAACCAAATATTGAATATATTAAAGATACTTATGGTGTAGATTACGATTATACAGATCTTGACACGCTTAGTGAATCGGAAAAAAGTGTTTTATACCAAAAGTTAAAATATGATGAAAATACTATGGGAACCCCTTATGTTGCTATTATGAAGGGAAGAGAGTTTATTTTTGGAGAATCCAATTATAGGTCTGAGGAGGATTTATTTGAATTATATCAAAAGTATGGTATTATAGATAAATCTGAAAAATTCGTAAGCTCTACTCCAAATATTACAAAAATTGAAGGAGATCGTTATAAAGAACTTATAGAAAGTTCAGACAAACATGTTGTCGTTATTGCACAAGTAGGATGTAGTGCTTGTATTTCTGCAAAACCTTATTTAGATAAAATTGCTAAAGAAAACAATATCGATATTTACTATTATGAAGTAGATCAAATTGCATCTGAAGACGAGTTTAATTATTTTACGACTTCTCTTGAATATATTAAAGAACAAGTAGAAGCTGAAACACTTTCAACTCCAACAATTATGATTACTCAAAATAAAGAGGTTATTGCTTCTATGGTTGGGTTTGAAGGAGAAGAAAAAATTGTTTCTTTATTAAAAGAACAAGGAATTATTACAGAATAAAATTGCTTTTGCAATTTTTTTTTTTGACAAAAAGAGAGAAGTGCTGTATTATGAAGGTGGTGGTTGTATGCAGATTGTTGAATATTTTCTTTTATTTTTACTTTATTCAGTAGTTGGTTGGGTTATTGAGATTATTTGTTGTGCATTTATCAGCAAAAGTTTTATCAATCGTGGTTTTTTACTAGGACCTTATTGTCCTATTTATGGGACAACGGCGATTATTATGATTTTATTTTTGAAAAAGTATACAGACGATCCTATAGCTCTTTTTATTATTTCCTGTGTTCTTGCAACCTTTATTGAATATATAACCAGTTATATGATGGAGGTTTTGTTTAAGGCTAGATGGTGGGATTATAGTGAGAAAAAGTATAATATTAATGGACGTGTTTGTTTAGAAAATGCTTTTTTGTTTGGCGTTCTTGGAATTTTACTGATGTATTTTATTAATCCTTTTTTTGTTTTTTTATTACATAAAATTCCTTCTTTTTTAAGTGTTGGGATTGCTCTTTTATTATTTGTTTTATATTTGGTAGATAATGTGATATCTTTTCGTGTTATTATGGGGGCAAAAAATACAATTAATCAGGAATTAAAAGACAGTACAGAAATTTTTAAAGAAAAAGTTTTGGAATCCATTCGAAAAAAATCAAAAATATCAAAACGTCTTGTTAATGCCTTTCCTAGTTTTAAGATTTATCAAAAAGAAAGCAAGAAATAAGAATTGCTTTTTTTTTGACAAATTTTTTAGTAGAGCTTTTGTTTTTTTGTAAAAAGATGTATAATGAATAATAGAAAATATGGAGGGGTTTAAATGGCTGGATTGAAATTACCAAAATTTAAGACAATGTCCATTGAACAAGAGGTTTTCACTTTTTCAAATCCGAAGTTTGTCTATATTCCGTTAATTAGTGGAAATGATATGAATCTTACCGTTTTAACGAAAAAAGGAGAATATGTAAAAAAAGGGGAAATTATTGCCAAAAGAAAAGGAAATTTTCGAATTCCTATACATGCAAGCGTTAGTGGGAAAGTTATTGATTTTGTTGAAAAAACGTATTTGACAGGAGAAAAAGTAAAATGCGTTGTTATTGAAAATGATTTTAAGGAACAAATGGAAAGACAGTATGAGCCTAAAAAGTTAATTAGTACCTATACGAAGGAAGAGTTTTTAGCTTTATTGCAAGATAATGGTGTTATTGGTATGGGAGGAGCTGGATTTCCTACTTATGTCAAATATGAAAGTAAAGAAAAGATCCATACTTTACTTGTTAATGCTGTTGAGTGTGAACCCTATATAACGGCAGATCATGTTGTTATTCAAAAATATTGTGAAGCTATTTTAGAGACAATTGATGCTATTTTAGAGATTAATGGTATTGATGAGGCTATTATTGCGATAAAGAAAACGAATATAGAATTAAAGGAAATTTTTGATCGTTATATCGGAACTTATTTAAAAGTTAAAATTGCTTTTGTTCCAGATATTTATCCTATGGGATGGGAAAGAACTCTTGTAAGACAAGTAAAGCATGTTGAATATCGTACACTTCCTATTGAAAGAGGAATCGTTGTTAATAATATTTCAACAATTTATGCAATTTATGAAGCCCTTAAATACAATAAGCCTGTTATGGAAAGGTTTGTTACATTTACTGGGGATGGACTAAAAAATCCAAGAAATGTTCTTTTAAAAGTTGGAACTTCTGCTTTTGAAGTTTTAGAAAAATTGGAAATTGATGCACGAGAGTATATTGTTGTTGCAGGCGGACCGATGATGGGGGATGCCATTTTGGATGAAGAGTTGGTTATTACACCGAATTTAAATTGTGTTCTTGTTTTAAAAAAAGGGTTGGAAGATATAGAAACAACTTGCCTTCGCTGTGGAAAATGCGTAGAGGTATGTCCTGCTAAGATTAGTCCTGTCATGATTCGTGATCATTTAAAAGATCCTGGATATTTATCTCGACTTCAACCTTTAAAATGTGTTGAGTGTGGGCTTTGTTCTTATATATGTCCTGCGAAAATTCGTGTACGAGAGTCTGTAAGAGAGGCAAAAAAAATAGTAAAGGAGCGTGCTAAATGCAAGAGTCTTTCATAAAAAAGGGACCCTTTATAAGAGGAAAAAACCGTACAACAAAGATGATGTTTCATCTTCTTTTAGCCCTTTTGCCTATTATCTTTTTTACTTTTTATAAAAATGGTATTTATCCTTTTATGCAGAAAAAAACAGATATGTTAGGTCTTTTTTATCCACTTATTTTTCTTTTTATCAGTACTTCTACGAGTTTTATTTCGGAAGTTTTATATGCGAAATTTGTTTTAAAGAAAGAAAATGTTAGAGAATATATCTATCATTCGTTTAGTTTTTTTCCAGGTCTTTTTTTAGGTCTTATTCTTCCTCTTCATACACCTATTGGGGTTGTTATTTTAGGAGCTATATTTGCTACTATTATTGGGAAAATGATTTATGGAGGATTTGGGCATAATATTTTTAATCCTGCTTTGGTAGGACGACTTTTTATTATTACTTGTTATGCAGCTACTTTTTCTTCTAATGTTTATTTAAATCCATACGAAGTAGATACAATTACTTCTGCAACTCCTCTTACAAATGTTTCTTTACAGGAAGTAGGTAGTTATGAGACGCTTGTTGCGCCTTATGGAAACTTAGTTGACTTTTTTATTGGAACAATTCCTGGAGCTGTTGGAGAGACTAGTTCCCTTCTTTGTCTTCTTGCCTTTTTTTATCTTTCTTTTAAAAAAGTTATTAAATGGAAAATTCCTTTCTTTTATGTTTTAACGGTATTTATTATTACAACCATTATTGGAAATATTCAGGGATTCGGTATTTGGTATCCACTTTTTCAAATTTTATCTGGGGGACTTATGTTTGGGGCTGTTTTTATGGCAACAGATCCAGTTACCAGTCCAACAACCCCTATTGGACAAATTTTATATGGGTTATTTCTCGGAATTTTAACAGTCATTTTTCGTTTTTTGACGCCTTTTCCAGAAGGGGTATTAACAAGTATTTTAACTATGAATTTATTTGTGTTTATCTTAGATAAGGTTGGGGCACAAGCACGTTTCAATTTTGGAAGGAGTCTTGTATTTTTTGTTATTGCATGGGGTCTTATGATTGAAATGGGGATTTATATTGGAACTTCTTTTGAAAAAGTTCCAGAATCCGATAGTAAGTATCAGATTCTTTCAAAAGAAAAAGTGGGTCAAAAAACGATTTATGAAGCAAGTTATCAAGGAAACTATGGACCTGTACGGGCAAAAATTACATTTGATACAAAGGGAATTGTTTCTATTGAACTTTTAGAACCTAATGATCAATATGGAAAAAAGATTAAAGAGGAGCGTTATTTAGATCGACTTAAAAATGCAAATGGTGATTTTTCATCTGTTGACACTGTAAGTGGCGCAACTTTTACTTCGAATGCCCTAAAATCTTTAGTGGAAAATACTTGGAAGGATTTTAAAAAAGAAGATATACCTGTTAGTGATTTTCATCTTCTAGATCAAAGGGATGATGGAGATGTTCATATTTATACCATTTCAAAAAAGGGATTTTATCAGGAACCTTTTGCGTTAGAAGTTCATGTTTTTGAAAATCAAATTATTGATATTATTGTTTTAAAAGCTAAAGATAGTTATTGGTATAAATTAGAAGAAGAAAAGTATTTTGAAAAGTTTATTGGAACGGATAATTTTCAAAATATAGATACTGTAAGTGGTGCAACAATCTCTTCTAAGGCTTTAAAGGAAGCTTTGGAAAAAGTAATTCAATTAGATAAGGAAAGCGATTTTTATGAAGAGTAAAAAGATACAAGGGATACTTGTCCTTACACTCACAGCTTTTATTTGTTTTATGTTGATTTATTTTCTTAAACAGATGATTGGATAGGAGGGTTTATGAAAACAATTTTGAATGGTATAAAAAATGAAAATCCTATTTTTGTTTTAATGCTTGGGTTGTGTCCAGCCCTTGCTGTTACAACAAAGTTTGAAAATGCTTATTTAATGGGGATTTGTGTTTTATTTGTTTTGATTTTTAGTTCTATTATCGTATCTTTACTTCGAGGGATTATTCCCGAAAATGTTCGAATTCCTGTCTATGTTCTTATTGTTGGAACGTTTGTTACTGCCATTGAAATGCTTTTAGGGAGGTATGCTAAGGAGATTCAAGGAATTCTTGGAATTTATCTGCCTTTAATTGTTGTTAATTGTGTTGTACTTGGAAGGTGTTTATCTATTTATGGAAAGGAAAAAGTGGGAAAGAGCTTTTTAGATGCTGTTGGAATTGGGTTAGGTTATACAGTTGCCCTTTTGGTTATTGCTTTTTTTCGCGAAGTACTTGGAACTAATACGATTACTTTAATGGATAAGATAAGTGTTTTTACAGGATATCGAGCTGTTTATCAGATTCTTCCCTTTACTTCTATTTTTCCTATTTCGGTACTTACTACACCTGCAGGGGCTTTTTTGACTATAGGTATTTTACTTGGAATTATAAATCATATAGGAGGTGGTAAAAATGCATCTCATTAGTTTATTTTTAACTAGTATTTTGACAGAAAATGTCATTTTGACAAAGTTTTTAGGAATGTGTCCATTTGTTGGGGTTTCGAATAAAGAAAAAAAAGCATTTGGTATGGGAATTTCTGTGATGTTGGTAGTGTTGATTTCGAGTATTTTAACTTACCTTGTTTATCATCTTATTTTGGTTCCTACCCATACAGAATACTTACAAGTAATAATGTTTATTTTAATTATTGCGACTTGTGTACAAATTTTAGAATTGGTTTTAAAAAAGAAGTTTCCAAAGTTAGGGAAATCTTTAGGGATTTATTTACCGCTTATTACGACGAATTGTGCGGTTTTAGGAATTGTTCTTTTGAACATATCAAATTCTTATACCTTTTTAGAAATGCTTACGTTTAGTATTGGGAGTAGTTTAGGGTTTACCCTTGTTTTATACGTGTTTTCAACCGTTCGTGAACGATTAGAAAATGATAATGTTCCAGCTTCTTTTAGAGGATTTCCTATTGCTTTTATTACAGCTTCTATTATGGCTATGCTTTTTGCGAGGTATATTGCAGGATGATCGCTTTTTTACTTCTTATTTTGCTATTTGGTTTGTTACTTGTTCTTTATCGGAAAAACGGTTGTAAAGATTGTTCTTCTTGTGGGAGGTGTAAAAAATGATTGGTATTTTGTTTTTAACTTTTCTCACTTTTCTTTTTGGTATCATTTTGGTGAATATTGATTTTGAGTTGAATAAAAAAGATAAAAAAACGGAAGAAATTCGTCGTTTTCTTCCTGGATATAATTGTGGTGGTTGTGGATTTGCTAGTTGCGATGAAATGGCTTGTAAAATTTTAGAAAATGTTTTAAATTATCAAAAGTGTAGACCTTTAAAAGGAGAGGCTAGAGAAGCGCTGGAAAATTATTTAGAAGAGCTTCATTTATTAAAAAAAGACTAGAATCTTTTTTTTTATAAAATAAAAAGACATTTTCATGTCTTTTAGGCTACCGCTTTATCTGCTTTTTTAAGAGTTCTAAGTTCTCTTGCACTCATCATTACACATTCACCATTATCTAAAGTTACTTTTTGAAAATTTGGTTTTTGTGCATGTCTTGTCGCACGGCAAGAGTGAGATCTTCTATTTCCAAATAAAGATTTTTTTGATGATACTTTTTTTGCCATACTTTTCCTCCTTTAAAAAACTAGTACTTGCTATATAACTTTACCATAATCTTATGAATAAGTCAAATATTTTATGACATTTATAAGCAAAAAAGCATATATTATTTGTAATTTTCTTTAAAGTATAATTTACATAAAATTGTAAATTTTATATAGTATAAAAAGTTTAATGTAGAGAAGTAGGGGGAATTGGGAGAAATAACCTAATAAAGATGAATAAAAATCTTTTTGGAACTTTAAATGGGAAACAAGGCAATTTTTTAGTTTGGATAAAGTTTGTCAAGAAGCTTAGGATTTATAGGCTTTTTTTTAAAGGAACTTTCCAAAAAAGTGATTTTAAAGTATAATAATTAAAAGGGGGATTTCTATGTATGCTCCACTTTATATAAAAACACATTATTCTTTTCTTTCTAGTATGATCAAAATAGAAGATTTGATTGAAAAGGCAAAAGAAAATAATATTTCTGTACTTAGTATTTCCGATACTAATCTATATGGTGCCTATGAATTTTATAAATTATGTAAAAAAAATGATATAAAACCAATTATTGGTTTAGAATTGTATATTTTTGAAAATCCTTTTGTTTTGTATGCGAAAAATGAGGATGGGTATCGAAACTTATTAAAACTTTCTACCCTTGTTTCAGATAAAAAAATGTCTTTAGAAGGTTTAAAGATGTATTCTTCGGACTTGATTTTGGTTGTTCCTTTTCAAAGCCAATCTCTTTTGGATAAACTTTCTTTTTATGCTACTATTTATCAAGGATATACAAGTTTAGAGGAAAAAAAACTTTTAAAAGGAGATAATATTCTTTTTTTTCGTGAAACGCTTTGTTTTGAAAAAGAAGATCAGGAGTATCTTTCTTATCTACATGCCATTCGGGATGGAAATTTAAATAAAGAGTTGGAGAAGGATTGCTATTGGATGTTAGAAGAGATTCAAGAAAGTGCGAATCTTCAATTATGCGAGATGTGTAATCTTGAAATTCATCCTCAAAAAAATTTACTTCCTAAATATCCGACGCCTCCTTTGATGGATGGGTATACCTATTTGAAAAAATTATGTATTGAAGGTCTTCGAAAGAAATTTGGAGATAAAGTATCTAAGGTATACCAAGAAAGATTAAAATATGAATTTTCTGTTATTGAAAAAATGGGATTTTGTGATTATTTTTTAATTGTATGGGATTATGTACGTTATGCTAAGAAAGAGGGAATCTTAGTAGGACCTGGAAGAGGAAGTGCTGCAGGTTCTTTAGTTTCCTATTTGTTAGATATTATAACGATTGATCCTTTAAAGTATGGACTTTTGTTTGAACGGTTTTTGAATCCAGAACGTATTACTATGCCTGATATTGATATTGATTTTGAAGATCGAAGACGAATGGATGTCATTTCTTATTGTATTTCAAAGTATGGTAAAAAAAGGGTTGTTCCTATTATTACATTTGGAACCCTTGGAGCAAAACAAGTTTTAAGAGATGTTGGAAAAGTTATGGGACTCGATTCGGTTTCGATTGACTATTTTTGTAGAATGGTGAATTCTAAGTTATCTTTAACAGAAAATTATCAGAAAGAGCCTAAAATAAAAAATTATTTACAAGTGAATCAAGAATTTCGAAAACTCTATCAAGTTGCTTTGAAATTAGAGGGATTAAAAAGACATTCTTCTATTCATGCTTCAGGGGTTATTATGGCGAATATAGATCTGGATTGTGTAATTCCTCTTGAAAATCATACAGATTTTTATATATCAGGTTATTCTATGGATTTTTTGGAAGAATTGGGGCTTTTAAAAATGGACTTTCTTTCTCTTTCTAATCTTTCTACTATTAAAAATATTTTGGAAGATATTCATACCTTTTCTTTTGACGAAATTCCTTTAAATGATCCAGAAACATTTTTGATTTTTTCTAAAGTAAATACAGTTGGAATTTTTCAGTTTGAATCTACTGGAATGATGAATTTTTTAAGAAAATTAAAACCAGATACGTTTGAAGATCTTTATAATGCACTTGCACTTTATCGACCAGGACCTATGGATAATATTGATCTTTTCATTGCAAGAAGAAGAAAAATAGAAAAGGTAGATTATATTCATGAATCTTTAGAACCTATTTTAAAAAGTACCTACGGAATTATTATTTATCAAGAACAAATTATGCAAATTGCCTCTTTAATGGCTTCTTATAGCTTAGGAGAAGCGGATGTTCTTCGTCGAGCTATGAGTAAGAAAAAAGAGAGTGTTCTTGTTCATGAAAAGGAAAAGTTTGTACATAATAGTATTGAGAATGGTTATACAAAGGAAGTTGCTTCTAAGGTATACGATTGGATTTTAAAGTTTGCCAATTATGGTTTTAATAAATCTCATTCGGTTGCTTATGCCATGGTTGCTTATAAAATGGCTTATTTAAAGGCTCATTATCCTGCTTATTTCTTAAAATCTTTGCTTTCTATGGTGATTGGTAATGAAAGTAAAACCAAAGAGTATATATATGAAGCTTATAAAAACAAAATTTCCCTTTTGAAGCCAGATATTAATTTAAGTGGAAAAGATTATTCTTTGGAGAATAATCAATTACGGTTTCCTTTAAATTCAATTAAAAATATTGGTGAAAGTACCATTCAATTGATCTTAGAGGCTCGTCATAATGGACCTTTTCAGGATATTTTTGATTTTATTCTCCGTATGAATGGAAAACTAAACCGAAGAGGATTTGAAGTATTGATTGATGCTGGATGTTTTGATTGTTTTTCTTTCAATCATCATACTTTAAAAGAAAATATGGAGAATATTTTAAATTATAGTGAAATTGGGGATCTTCTTTTACAAGAAGAACAATTAAGACCTGTTATAGAAGAATATGAAGAGTATTCAAAGGAAGAATTAATGAAACAAGAGCTTGCTATTTTTGGCTTTTATCTTAGTAATCATCCAGTGACTGAGTACAAAAAGGAATATTCTTCTATCGATCTAGTTGATCTTCCCTTTTATTTTGATAAGTCCGTATCAGTGGTTCTTTATGTAGATAAAATTCGTGAAACAATAACCAAAAAGGGAGATGCGATGGCTTTTTTAACTGGGAGTGATGAAATGTCGAGTGTAGAGGCAATATTGTTTCCAAATGTGTATGAAGCCTCTATTCGTAAAGGGGATATTGTTCTTATAAAAGGACATGTAGAAAGGCGATTTGACAAGTATCAAATTATTGTAAAAAACATCGAAAAAATAGATTAATTTTTCAAATCGAATATACAAAATTTTATAAAAATGGTATACTGATTTTATACTAGATGTGATCTGGAGGATGATACTATGTTAATTTTAGCAAAGTCTATTTTAGCGTTAATGATCGGTTTTATTATTTCCGCTATTTTTGGTTATTTTTTGATTCCTTTACTTCGTAAATTGAATGTAAAGCAACAATTAAATATATTTTTAAAGGAAAAACATAAGAAAAAAGCAGGTGTTCCAACGATGGGAGGACTCATCTTTATTATTCCAACCATTGTTTCTGCTATTGTTTTACTTTTTATGGGAAAAATATATTTTTCTTATAATTTATTAATTGTTCTTTTTGTTTTTGTTGCTTATGCTATGATTGGTTTTATAGACGATTATCTTATTATAAAAAGAAGAAATAACAAAGGATTAAGTGAGTTACAAAAACTTTTTGGACAACTTGTGATTGCGATTGTATTTTTCTTTATCTTTATTCGTGGGGGAAATAATACTGCTTTGATTATTAATGCTTTAGGTATTCATATTGAGATGGAATGGATCTATGGACTTTTTATTCTATTTATATTGGTGGGAAGTAGTAATGCTGTTAATTTGACCGATGGTTTGGATGGGCTTGCTGGAGGGCTTTCTTTAATTGCTTTTTTATCTTTTGGAATTATTAGCTGGGGTTCTACTTGGGCTCCTGGATATCAGGATATTGCTGTTTTTTGTTTTATTTTAACAGGTTCTTTACTGGGATTTTTGTTATATAATACAAATCCAGCAAAGGTTATTATGGGGGATACTGGATCTCTTTGTTTAGGAGCAACGCTTGCGAGTATTGCTATTATTACCAATCATATTTTGCTTTTAGTTGTTATTGCAGGGGTGTTTGTTATTGAGACTTTAACTTCTATTCTTCAAATTATTTCCGGTAAATACTTTGGAAAACGACTTTTTCTAATGACACCACTGCATCATCATTTTGAAAAACTTGGTTGGGATGAAAGAGATATTGTGAAACTTTTTTGGACAGTTGGTCTTATTCTTAGTACGGCTGCTATTGGATATGGAGTATGGCTTTAAAATAAAAAAATCGTATATTTACGATTTTTTTAATTGTCTAAATAGTATGCATAATATTCGTCATAGGTAAGTCCACTTTCATAAACTTTTGTAGCAAGTTCTACACCTAAATATCGATAATGCCAAGCTTCATAAGAAAATCCGGTGATTTTTTCTTTTCCTTCAGGATATCTTAGAATGAATCCATATTTGTGGGCATTGGTTGTAAGCCATGTATATTCTTTACTTAAATGAAAGGTGGAGGTTGTTGGAAATTCTGGTGTAAAAATATCTAGAGTTAATCCTGTTTGGTGTTCTGAAAAACCAGGACGTGCGGCATAGCGATCGGCATAGCTTTTTCCGCCAGCATCTTCATAATCTTTGTAAGCTTTTTGTTGGTTTTCATAATTACGATAAGAAGAATTAATAAGGAGAGTAAGTCCTTCTTCTTTAGCTGCGAAGAACATATCTGTAAAAGCAGAATAGACTTCTTGACGCATATATTGGTTGTTAGAGAAAGTATATTGTCCATTTGCTCTTACAAGATCTACCGGTTCATAATCGGAAGAAAGAAAGTTGTATTTATTTACTAAAAGAGCATATTCCTTTGTTGTATCTGCTTCTTTTGCGTTTGTATAAAAAGGTTGATAGGTTCCTATATTAACTTCTCTAATAATTTCTTCTTGTTTTTTATCTGGTTTTTCTTTTATATATTCTAAGTATGTTTTGAAATTTTTCCATAAAAAATATTTTTCTTTTAAAATCGGAATTACATATTCTTCATAATCGATATTTAAAAAGTCATCTAATTTATCTGTATAGTTTTCTTTTAAATATACGATTTCTTCTTCTTTATATCCTTTTTGTAAGAGTTTATAGTCATAGGTTCTTTTATAAAGAATATCGGAGATGAATTTATAAATTAAGATACCTAGAATAATAAGAACTACTGCTGCTATGATACAAGGGATTTTTTTTATTTGTCTTTTTTTCTTTTTCATATTTTCACCTTAAAATATTATACTACAAAACAAAGTTTTCTCCAAGGGGACTTATGAAAAATCATTATTTCATATTTTGTAAAAAGAAGAATATTGTGTATTAGAAGGAGGACTTATGAAAAAAATAGGTATTATAGTATTTACACTTTTTTTACTTTTGCCAACTTTTATTCGTGCAGAAGAATTGAATTTAGCGGAAAATGCGAAATCTGCTGTTTTGTTAGAGGCAAGTACAGGGGAAATTTTGTTTGAAAAAAATTCACATGAAAAATTACATCCAGCTTCTATGACTAAGATGATGACAATGTTATTAATTATAGAAAGCATCGAAAAAGGGGTTATTGATTGGAAAGATGAAGTTTTAGTTTCTGAGAATGCTTCTGGTATGGGAGGAAGTCAAATCCTTCTTGAGACAAATGAAGTGATGAGTGTGGAAGATATGTTCAAAGGACTTGCTGTTGCAAGTGGAAATGATGCAGCGGTTGCTCTTGCTGAAAAAATTGCGGGAAGTGAAGCGGGATTTGTGGATATGATGAATCGTCGTGCTAAGGAATTAGGTCTTGCAGATACAAATTTTAAAAATTGTCATGGATTAGATGCAGCTAATCATTATTCTTCTGCTTATGATATGGCTATGATTGGAAAAGAACTTGTGAAGCATGAGAAAGTTTTAGAGTTTACTTCTATTTATGAGGATTATTTAAGAGAGGGAACAGATCGAAAGTTTTGGCTTGTAAATACCAATAAGCTAGTACGTTTTTATCCTGGTGTGGATGGTTTAAAAACGGGCTATACAAGTGAAGCCGGGTATTGCCTTACAGCAACGGCTAAGAAAAATAATATGCGTTTAATTGCAGTTGCTATGGGAGAACCTGATAGTAAGATGCGAAATAAAGAAATTACAGAGATGTTAGACTATGCTTTTGCACAGTATGAAGTAAGATCGGAAGAGCGTCGTGTAGGGAAAGAGTGTTCATCCTTGTGT
>CAMSXY010000011.1 GCA_947065955.1 uncultured Caryophanales bacterium
CCTTGATTTTTATATTACATTTTTTATTGATGTCTCCAATTTGGGGTTCACATCACATAGTTGCACTTTTTCTCTCGAGCAGACAAGAAACTTAATTCAGTCATGCCAAAAAGAGGGATGGGAATTTATTTTCCTAGGTTCCTTTAAAAATGCAAAAGCAGTAGCTGAAAATTTAGGAATTCGTTTAGAAAATTCAGTAGAAACCCAAAATTCCATGACAGGTACATTGGATAGTTTTGCTTCTATCCAACAGGCTTTAGAGGATCTTAAAAAATATGGTTCCATTACTTCAAATTGGTCACGTCGTATTCAAAAACCATCCCTTGAGGAAAAAGAACAGAAAAGATTAGGATTGAAATAATATGGGAAATTGGAAAGATCACTGGATAGATTATTATGATATTTTAGGGGTTGAATTTGGTTCCCCTTCGGATTCCATAAAGAAAAAATATCGCGAATTAGCAAGAATTTATCACCCAGATACTTATGCGGGAGAAGATGGCGACGAAAAATTTAAACTCATTAGGGAAGCCTATGAAGTCCTATCGAATGAGGAAGAAAGAAAAATGTATGATGAATTTTATCAAGCAAAATTACATGGAACCGATGAAATGGAAGAAAAATCGACTTATACCGATGAAGAAATTCGTAATACATATTCTCAAGAAGAAATACGATTTGCCGAAAAAGTTTCTTTAAGAGGAATTATTGTTGAAGAGCTTAATAAAGCAAAAATTATATTGGATGCTAAAAATGAATTGCTTTATGCAGCTTACAAGGATGAATTTGATAAAGAACATTATTTTGATACACTAAAGATGTTTGTAACTTCTTTCAATGAATATCTTCTTTCGTTGATTGAATTAAAAGACAAAGCTTTTGAGTATGATCTGTTAGAAGAAAAAGATGCTATTGATGAGGTCATAAGCTTTTTAGAGGAAATTATTAATACCATTCCAATCAGCCCTCGGGATGCCAAATTTGAGGTTGAAAAAGAACTTATAAAACAACAATTAGAAGAACGAAAAACACAAGAAATCTATTATGCTCAAAAAAGTATTGAAGATTTTCTTAATTTTTATAAGGATCTATATAACAAAAAAATTTCTAGAATCGAGTTTGATCAATATTATGATGTATTGATTTTAAACTTACAGGATGCACAATCTAGATTAGAAAATATACTTCCATTACTAAAAAATAGTCAGCTTGAAGAGGACGAAATTATAAAAACGATTGGTCAATGTAAAGAATATTTATCTATTTTTTCAAAAGATTATGAAAAAGCACTTTTAATAGGAGAAAAAGAAATTTTGCAGGAGACCATGTTCAAAATAACCTCTGATTATGAACAAATACATGAAAAATTAAAAAAAATTATTAAAATAATAGCTCGATATCCGATCAATAAAAAAATCTCTACTTTGTATAATTATGCAAAAGAAATTATCAAGCAAGCAAAAAAAGAAATGAACCAGTATTTAAAGGAATATTCTAAAGATTTAAAATTAGAACTCTATGAGCAAGCCTTCTTACTTTCAAAAGAAGCATTGGAGATTTTTGAAAAATCTTCTAAAATTTCAGAAGAAATAAAGGAAACTTTTGAAAAGAAAGAACAAAAAGAATACGATCATAAAACTATTACCTATTTATCAGAAGAAGCTTTCCATAATATTGATAAAATAAAAGCACTTGAACTATTAAACCAAGCAAGAGAATGTATTGCAAAAAATGATACTTTATATCATTTTTATACTGAACATTGCCAAAAAGAATTCTTAAACCAGATTCAAAACAATCTTTTAAACTTAAATACTATAGAAGATCAGTTAAATCAAATGTATACAGATATTAATAATATTATTATGGATTTTAATACCTATAATCTTCAAAATCCACAAAATCCAGAATACTCAAATATATTTGATAATAATGAATTTTGGAAAGTTTTAAAATTAATGTCGAAAATTCTTTATTTAAATTCTGGAATTTTAGGCTCTATTTTATTGCAAGATGCATCAGAAGAGATTACTACATCGTCTTTCCTTACTATATTCTCTATCATATCTTTTGGAGTTTGTGTTCATTTATTTGCAGATAACCAACTTGAAAAAAAGAGTAATGCTCTTAATATTGAATCGCAAAAGAGATTCAACATTCAAAAAAAATATTATGATTTAAAAGATGGAAAATATGAAGGTTCAAATGGTGTCTTCTTAAGAAAATAAGATAATAATGGACTTTTCCTTTTTAAAACGACTTCAAATAGTCGTTTTTTTAACGAAAAAAAACGCTTTCGCGTTTTAATCCATTAATTCTTGTTCAAGAACTTCTAATGGTTCTTCATCTAAAAGATCCATTTCTAAAGTGTAATCTGTTTTACGATACTTTTTCGCACCTGTTCCAGCAGGAATCAATTTTCCAATAATAACATTTTCTTTAAGTCCGTCTAAGTGGTCTACTTTTCCATGAATTGCTGCATCGGTTAAAATACGAGTTGTCTCTTGGAAAGAGGCTGCTGAAAGGAATGAATCGGTTTCCAAAGAAGCTTTAGTAATACCTAGTAAAACAGGTCTTCCTGTAGCTGGTCTTTTTCCTTCAATAATAAGTTCCTTGTTAATATCTGTAAACTTATTAATATTAATCATTGTTCCTGGTAAGAATAAAGAATCTCCAGAATTTACAATTTTAATTCTTGAAATCATACGTTTTGCCATAATTTCAACGTGTTTATCTGAAATATCAACACCTTGAGAACGGTAAACCTTTTGAATTTCTAATAAAATATATTGTTGAACTGTAATTGGATCTGTTACAACCAGTAATTCTTTTGGATTAACAGCCCCAAAGGTTAATTTTTGTCCAGCAACTACATCACTACCAACTTCAATCGCAAGTTTCGCTCCATAGTTGGTTACATGTTCACGTTCTTCTACATCGTTTTTAACATAAATAGAAAAACGTTCTCCATCAGGTTCAATTTTAGAAACTACACCACTAATTTCAGCAATCGTTGCTTTTCCCTTTGGATTTCTTGCTTCGAAAAGTTCTTGTACACGAGGAAGACCCTGTGTAATATCGTCTCCAGCAACTCCACCAGTATTAAATGTACGCATTGTAAGTTGGGTACCTGGTTCTCCAATGGATTGTGCTGCCATAATTCCTACAGCTTCTCCTATTTCTACAATAGAACCTGTCGCAAGATTTTTCCCATAACATTTACAACAAACACCATGTTCTGTACGACAAGTAAGAACGGTACGAATTGGAACTCTTTTAATTCCAGCAGCAATGATTTTTTCTGCTATACTTTCTGTAATATACGTATTTCTTTCGTACATAACTTCTTTTGTTTCTGGATGAACAATTTTTTTATTTGTATAACGACCAACAATACGATCGTATAGTGTTTCTACAACGGTTCCATCTTTATCGTTAATAAAATCTTCTACCACTACACCTGCTTCGGTTCCACAATCTTCTTCTTTAACGATGATATCTTGTGCAACATCAACAAGTCTTCTGGTTAAATATCCAGCATCTGCTGTTTTTAAAGCGGTATCAACGGCTCCTTTTCTAGCTCCATGGGTAGATAAGAAGAACTCAGAAATCGTAACACCTTCACTAAAGGAAGATTCAACAGGGATTTCCTCTGGCATACCATTTGGTTTGTTAAATAGTCCTCTCATACCAACAAGCTGTGTATAAGAACCGATATCTCCACGAGCTTTACTTGTCATCATAATACAAACTGGGTTTTCTTTGTTTTCTCGAACCATTCCTTCAAGTTCTTTTTGGATGGTACTACGGGCTTGTGTCCAAAGTTCAATAACTTTTTCATAACGTTCTTTTTCTGTAATAAGACCACGTTTAAATTGTTTATTGACCATATCGACTTTTTCTTGTGTTTCTTTAATAACTTGAGGTTTAATACGACTTTCTTCAATATCGGCAATCGAAATACTAATTCCAGACAAAGTTGAGTATTTAAATCCTAAATCCTTTAATTTATCTAGCATAATAGAAGTTTCGGTTGTTTGGTATCTTTTATAAATTTGTGCAGTAAGTTTTCCTAAAACCCCTTTATTGAAAGCTTCTACAAGAGGCTTTTTCGCAATCTCCTCTTTGACATTAGATCCTTTATCGATAAAATATTTACCTGGTGTAATTTTTTCAATATTTTCACTTGTTCCATCGTTAATATATTGGAAAGTATCTGGGAAAATTTCATTGAAAATAATCTTTCCTGGGGTTGTAACTAAATATTTATCCATATAGGCATCTGGAAAAATTTTATATTTAAAAGATCGAACAGGAAGTGCAATACGAGTGTGAAGTGTAATTTCTCTTCTTTCATAACTCATTAAAACTTCATTTGGATCTTTAAAGATACGTCCTTCTCCAGGTAGTCCTTCTTTTTCCATTGTAATATAATAGTTACCTAATACCATATCCTGCGATGGTGTAACAATTGGTTTCCCATCCTTTGGAGATAGAATGTTATTGGCTCCTAACATTAAAAGGCGAGCTTCTGCTTGGGCTTCTTCACTAATTGGAACGTGAACCGCCATTTGATCTCCATCAAAGTCTGCATTAAATGCTGCACACACAAGTGGATGAAGACGAATACTTCTACCTTCAATTAATTTTGGTTCAAAGGCTTGAATTCCAAGTCTATGAAGTGTTGGTGCACGGTTTAACATAACAGGATGTTCTTTAATTTTTTCCTCAACAATATCCCATACACGTTCGTCTTGATTTTCAATCATTTTTTTAGCAGCTTTAATATTCGCAGCAATTTCTTTTGTTACAAGCCCATTAATAACATGTGGTTTAAATAACTCTAAAGCCATTTCTTTTGGAATACCACATTCATACATTTTAAGGCTTGGTCCAACAACGATAACGGAACGTCCAGAATAATCTACACGTTTTCCAAGAAGATTTTGACGGAAACGTCCTTGCTTTCCTTTTAACATACTTGATAAAGATTTTAAAGGGCGATTTCCTGCTCCTGTGATATTTCTTCCTCTTCTACCATTGTCAAATAAAGCATCTACGGCCTCTTGTAACATACGTTTTTCATTTTGGATAATGATGGAAGGAGCGCCTAAATCCATTAATTTTTTAAGACGATTATTTCGATTAATAACCCTTCTATATAAATCGTTTAAGTCACTAGTTGCAAATCTTCCACCATCTAATTGAATCATAGGACGAAGTTCTGGAGGAATTACTGGTAGAGCATCTAAAATCATCCATTCTGGACGATTTCCAGATTCCAAAAAGGCATTTAATACATCGAGTCGCTTAATCAAACGAGTACGTTTTTGACTTGTCGTATCTTTAATTTCTTCAATTTCCTTTTTAATTTCTGTAACTTCTTTTTCAAGATCTACGGAGGAAAGAAGTTCCTTAATAGCCTCTCCTCCCATACCAACACGGAAAGTATTTCCATATTTTTCGTAGTAAGCACGGTATTCCTTATCACTGATGGTCTGTTTTTTCTCAAGAGGAGCTGCTCCTGGATCTAAAACAACATAAGAAACAAAGTAAAGAACTTCTTCTAAATCTCTTGGGGACATATCAAGAACAAGCCCCATACGAGATGGAATTCCTTTAAAAAACCAAATGTGAGAACAAGGGGTCGCCAATTCGATATGTCCCATACGTTCACGACGAACTTTGCTACGAGTTACCTCTACACCACAACGATCACAAACAATGTTTTTATAACGAAGTCGCTTATATTTCCCACAAGAACATTCGTAATCTTTTGTAGGGCCAAAGATTTTTTCACAGAAAAGTCCATCTCTTTCTGGTTTTAATGTACGATAGTTAATCGTTTCTGCCTTTTTAACTTCCCCATAAGACCAAGAACGAATTTTTTCTGGTGAGGCGATGGAGATTCTTAATCCCTCAAAACTATTCGCATCCATTATTCCTCATCCCCTTCCATAAATTCTTCTTCAAATAAACTATCATCTAAATCATCAAGATCCTCTTCGAAATCGTCTTCTTCCTCTATATCTTCAGGTTCTGGATCTGGAAGATCCTCTACTGGAACAAAATCTTCTCCTTCAAGGAAGGAATCTTTTTCTTCTTCTTCAAGATCTTTTAATTCTACATATTTTCCTTCTTCATTAAGAACGGTAATATCGAGTCCTAATGCTTGGAATTCTTTAATAAGAACTCGGAAACTTTCTGGCACTCCCGAAGTTGGAAGAGCACTTCCCTTAACAAGGGCTTCATATACTTTAACACGTCCAACAACGTCATCGGATTTAATTGTCATCATTTCTTGTAAAACATGTGCTGCTCCATAAGCATAAAGAGCCCATACTTCCATTTCTCCAAAACGTTGTCCTCCAAATTGTGCTTTTCCTCCAAGAGGTTGTTGCGTAACTAAAGAATAAGGTCCTGTAGAACGTGCATGTAGTTTATCATCTACCATGTGGTGAAGTTTAATCATATACATAACTCCAACACTGACACGGTTATCAAAAGCTTCTCCCGTTCGCCCATCGTATAAGATCGTTTTTCCATCTTCATCTAAATTTGCTTCTTTTAAAGCATCGATAATCTCTTCTCTTGTAGCACCATCAAAAACTGGAGTCGCTACATGAATCTGTAAATTACGCGCTGCCATTCCAAGATGCATTTCAAGAATTTGTCCAATGTTCATACGAGAAGGAACTCCAAGTGGATTTAAAATGATATCGACAGGTCTTCCATCGCTTAAATAAGGCATATCCTCTTTTGGAAGAATAAGGGAAATAACTCCTTTATTTCCATGACGTCCTGCCATTTTATCTCCTACACTAATTTTACGTTTTTGAGCAATATATACACGAACAATTTTAGATACACCTGCTGGAAGTTCATCTGTATCTTCCTTCGTAAATATTTTTACATCATGAACAATTCCATCTCCACCATGTGGAACACGTAAGGAAGTATCACGAACTTCTCTTGTTTTTTCTCCGAAAATAGCGTGTAACAATTTTTCTTCACTCGTAAGTTCTGCCATACCTTTTGGTGTTACTTTTCCAACTAAGATATCGTCATCTTTTACTTCTGTTCCAATTCGAATAATACCATTTTCATCTAAGTTTTTACGGGCCTCTTCACTTACATTTGGAATATCTCTTGTAAATTCTTCAGGTCCTAGTTTGGTATCACGACATTCAATTTGATAATCTTCTATATGAATAGATGTATAAACATCATCACTAACTAAACGTTCATTTAAGATAACAGCATCCTCGTAATTATATCCATTATAGTTCATGAAAGCTACTACAACATTTTTTCCAAGAGCCATCTCTCCCATATCTGTAGAAGGTCCATCTGCAATAACCATATCTCTTTTTACAGAATCTCCTACTTTTACAATAGGAACTTGATGATAACAAGTACCATTATTACTTCTTTCAAACCCATTTAAATAGTAGGTATCTTTTCCACCCAATGTTTTAACAATAATTTTTCTACCATCAACATAGTCGACAATTCCATCAGCTTTGGCAATTACAACAGCTCCACTATCACGAGCGGCAATAGCTTCAACCCCTGTTCCAACAAGAGGTGCTTCCGTTTTTAAAAGAGGGATCGCTTGACGTTGCATGTTGGCTCCCATGAGGGCACGCTTTCCATCGTTATGTTCCAAGAAAGGAATTCCTTGGGTCGTAATGGATACAACTTGTTGCGGAGAAACATCGATATAATCAACTTTTTCCGATTCAATAATAATATTTCCACTATGATAACGAACTGGAACACGTTCTGGAATAATCATTCCCTCATCATCTACTTTAACCGTTGCTTGTGAAATATAATATTCAATTTCTTCATCCGCTGTCATATAAACAATATCATCCGTTAATTTTTTATTTTCAACACGACGATAAGGTGTCATAATAAATCCATAATCATTTACACGAGCATAACTTGCAAGAGAAGTAATTAATCCAATGTTAGGTCCTTCTGGAGATTCGATTGGACAAAGTCTTCCATAGTGAGATGGATTTACGTCACGTACTTCCATTCCAGCACGATCTCTCGAAAGTCCACCAGGTCCAAGACTTGATAAACGTCTTTTATTAGTAAGTTCTGCTACGGGATTTGTTTGATCCATAAATTGTGAAAGCTGACTACTACCAAAGAATTCTTTAATAGCTGCTGTAAGAGGTCTTATGTTAATAAGTGTCTTTGGCGTAACATCTGTAATCTCTTGGGTAGACATACGATCACGAATAACTCTTTCAATACGTGACATTCCAATTCGAAATTGATTTTGTAAAAGTTCCCCTACTTGTCTTACACGACGGTTAGATAAGTGGTCAATTTCGTCATAAGAACCAATACCTTCATGTAAATTTAAGTAATAAGATACAGAAGCGTAAATATCTGAAATCGTTAAACGTTTAATATCTAGCGTTTGATCATTTCCAATCACACGAACTATACGTTCTGGATTTTTACGAGAATAAACATGTACTATTTGTACTTTATTATAAGTATCTAACTCTTCATTGACAAGAACTTCACGAACACCATACCCATTTTCCATAATAGGTTTTAATTGTTCTAAAATGTCTTTGGTTATAAGCGTTTTCTTTTCAAATAAAACTTTTCCATCCACTTTAATATCTTCCGCTAAAACGGTATCTAAAAGACGGTCTAAAACATTCAATTTTTTATTGAATTTATAACGACCTACCTTAGCAAGTTCATAACGGAAAGAATCAAAAAAGCGTGTAATAAGTTGATTCTTTGCACTATCTAAAGTAGAAGGTTCTCCAGGTCTTAATTTAGAATGAATATCAATTAAAGCTTCATCGGTATTTTTATTAGAATCTTTTTCAATCGTTCTTAAAAGATAATCATCTTCGCCAAATAAATCAAGAATATCTTGATCGTTGGAAAGTCCTATTGCACGAAGAAGTGTTGTAATAGGTACTTTTCTTGTACGATCAATACGAACGTAAACAACATCACGCGCATCTGTCTCATACTCCAGCCAAGTTCCTCTGGTTGGTATAACTTGAGAGGTGATATTAAACTTATTTTTCTTGTCCAATTCTCTTCCAAAATAAACACTTGGAGAACGAACTAATTGAGATACAATAACACGTTCTGCCCCATTGATGATAAAGGTTCCACTATCGGTCATAATTGGCATATCTCCAAGATAAATTTCTTGTTCTTTTACTTCCCCTGTTTCTTGGTTAAAAAGCCTTACAGCGACTTTTAAAGGAGATGCATAGGTTGCATATCTTTCTTTACATCCTTTAATACTATATCTTGGTTCTTCAAAAGAATATTCCCCAAATTCCAACATTAAGTTTCCAGTAAAACTTTCTACTGGGGAAAGATCCTCAAATACTTCCTTGATTCCTCTTTGAATAAATCCATCATAAGATTTTTTCTGGATTTCAAGTAAATTTCCTAAATCGATTGCATTTTTTGTTTTTGCATAGCTACGTCTTTCACGATAATCGCCAAATTTCTTTACTGTGTAAGCCACATTTCCACCCCTATAAACTAGTTTAAATGATTAAAAGGCATTTTTATACATGCCGCCACTTTATAATTATAAAGATTTTTGATCAAGAAGTCAATATTTTACTACATTTTATAACAAAAAAACCTTTATCTTTGATTAAAACTTCTGTTTTATAGACTTGTGATAAATCTTTTAAAACACTTTTGGCTCCTTGATCTTTATGAATCACAAAAAAAAGTATCCCCTCTTTTTTTAAATGATCATAAGCCCCCAATAAAATGTCATATAAAATCTTTTTCCCCACTCGAATAGGTGGGTTTGTAACAATAAAATCGTATTCATCCTTTATATTCTCGTAAATATTACTTTCAAAAATATTAACAGAAACCTTATTTTCTTTTGCGTTTTTGAGTGCCAAATGTAGGCAACGTTTATTAATATCGATCATGTCCACTTCTATAGGAAATTTCTTTTTAAGAAAAATTCCAACAGGTCCATACCCACAACCAAAATCAAGAACTCGGCCTTTTAGAAAATCTATTTGTTCTAATAAAAGTCGAGTTCCAAAATCTAAACTACTTTTTGAAAAAACACCACGATTTGAATAAAAAGTCAAAAAAACATCTTGAATCGTTGTATTAAATTTAAATTCCTTACTCAAAAGAGTCGGATCATTTTCAAAATATTGTGCCATATTGTCTCCTATCGCAATAAACAGCAAAAGCCCATACTTTTTAGTATAGGCTAATTGGTTTTATTTTAATTCAATAGAAGCTCCTGCTTCTTCAAATTTAGCTTTTAATTCGTTAGCTTCATCCATAGCAGCTTTTTCTTTTACAACGCCACCATTGTCAGCAATATCTTTTGCTTCTTTTAATCCTAATCCTGTAATATCACGGATTAATTTAATAACAGCAATTTTATTAGCTCCTGCATTTGCAAGAACAACATCTACTGCACTTGGTCCTTCCTCAACAGCAGCGCCACCTTGTACAGGTGCTGCAACAGCTACAGCGCTTGGATCAACACCAAACTCTTCTTTCATTGCATCTACCAATTCTTTTACTTCAAGAATGGTCATTTCTTTAATTGAATCAATAATTTCTTTTGTACTTAATTTTGCCATTTTCTATTCCTCCTTATTTTATTTTTCTAAATTTTGACTATGTAAATCTAAACAAATTGCAAAGTCGCGAACCACTTGCATAAGTCCACCTGCAACCATCGTAAGAAGTCCTTCTCTGGATGGAATGGTTGATAATGCTTTTAATTCATTTTCATCTACTGGATTTCCATCTACGATTCCAACTTTTAAAGTAAGTGCTGTATGTTTTTTTGCAAAATCAGCTAATACTTTAATAGGAGCTACTGCATCTTCTCCAAAAGCAATTGCCTTAGGACCTTCTAATGTTCCAAGATCAATATTTAAAGAAGATAATGCTCTTGCTGCTAGTGTATTTTTATATACTTTATAATCAGAACCTGTCTCTCTTAATTTTCTTCGAAGTTCATTTGTTTCTGAAACGGTAAGTCCTTGGTATTCAAAGACAACAACGGATGCAGCATTTTTTACTTTTTCAGAAATTTCATCAATAACATTTTGTTTTTTTTCTAAGATTTTTGGATTTGCCATTTTACACCTCCTCGTTTTTTATTAAAAAAACTCCTACTATAGATACCGTAAGAGTCTTTTTTTATTCCTCGGTAGGAAAAATTAAGCCTTAAGCTCCTACTGTCTACGGTAACTATAATTTTTTCAATTCAACGTCATTATAACATATACGTTTTTTTTTGTCAAAGATTATTTTGAAAAACTACTTAAATCTAATTTTACACCAGGTCCCATTGTAGAACAAATTGTGATATTTTTAATGTAGTCTCCCTTTACAGCGGCTGGTTTTGATTTGATAATTAAAGACACAAATGCATCTAAATTTTCTTTTAATGCGTTTTCATCAAAAGATACTTTTCCAATTAATGCATGAACATTTCCATAACTATCTGTACGGTACTCTACTCGACCTTTTTTAACTTCTTCAACAGCCTTTTTAACATCCATTGTAACCGTTCCTGTTTTTGGATTTGGCATAAGCCCTTTAGGTCCTAAAACACGACCAATTTTTCCAAGAGCAGGCATCATATCTGGTGTTGCAATCATGGTATCAAAATCGAACCAATTTTCTTTTTCGATTTTTTCAATCATATCCATGTCTCCAACAAAATCAGCTCCAGCAGCAAGGGCTGCTTTGGCTTGTTCTCCTTTTGCAATAACAAGAACTCTTTTTGTTTTACCTGTACCATTTGGAAGTACTAAAGCCCCTCTTAATTGTTGATCTGCTTTTTTCGTATCCAAATTAAGGCGTATTGCTACTTCAACAGATGCGTCGAACTTGCAAATAGAAGTCTCTTTTACAAGTTTAATTGCTTCTTCTTTAGAATAGTTTTTTGCTTTTTCTACTTTAGAAGCAGCCTCTATATATTTTTTTCCTTTTTTCATACTTATCCTCCTTATGTGGTTTAGCGGACTTCCCACATAGGGTATTCCCTATGCATTTACTTACTATTCAACATTGACACCCATATTAAGTGCTGTACCTTCTACAATTTTCATTGCTTCTTCAACGGTATAAGCATTTAAATCGGGTAATTTAATCTCAGCAATTTCACGAAGTTGTTCTTTAGTAATGGTTGCAACAATTTCTTTAGATCCTTTTTTAGATCCTGATTTAATTTTGGCTGTTTTTTTGATTAAAAAAGCAGCTGGTGGAGTTTTGATTACAAAATCAAAAGTTCTATCTTCATATACTGTAATTTCTACAGGTAAGATATCTCCTATTTTATCTTTTGTCGCATCATTATACTTTGTACAAAATTCCTGTAAATTGATTCCTGCAGGTCCAAGAACTGTTCCAACAGGTGGTGCTGGTGTTGCTTTTCCAGCTGGAATTTGTAATTTAATTACTTTTGTAACTTGTTTTGCCACGAAAAACACCTCCTATAAATTTTTTTCGCGAGTGGTTCGAATGCACTCAATCCGCTTTGGCTCCCACTAATCTATATTTTAATCAATATAGCTTTTTTATAATAACATATTTTTTTAAATTTGTAAACTAGGCTTTTTCAATTTGTGAAAGTTCTAATTCTACAGTGGTCTCTTGTCCAAATAAATCAAGAGCAATTTCCAATTTACCTGTTTCAAGATCCATATTTTTGATTTTTCCATACATAGAAGCAAATGGTCCACCTGTTACATGTACCATATCCCCTACTTTAAGATCATTTCCAAGTTCTATACGACTAAGACCCATAGAACCTAAAATACGATCTACCTCCTGTGGTGTTAAAGGGAAAGGTTTTGCTCCCTTTCCAGAAGAACCGATAAATCCAGTAACTCCTGGTGTATTACGAACAATAAACCACGCTTCATCCGTCATAACCATTTCTACTAAAATATAACCTGGAAACATCTTTCGAATCTTTGTACTTGTAACGCCATCTTTTGTTTCTACTTCTTTTTGTTCTGGAACAACGACTCTTAGGATATAGTCTTCCATCCCCATTGAGTTTGCTCTCATTTCAAGTTTTTCTTTTACCTTGTTTTCATGACCAGAATATGTATTTACAACATACCATTCTTTTTGCATTAGTGAAATAACACCTTAAGTCCTGCAATAATAAAATCTACTCCGGTAAAGAAAATCATGAAAAGAATAATAAAGGAAAACGTTGCTATAGAAAATTTTGCCATCTCCTTTTTATTAGGAAAGTGCACCATAGACATTTCTTTTTTTACACCACGAAAAGCCTTGGTTAATTTGCTCATAATCCACCTCTTCTTACTATATGTTTTTTTTCAAATAAAAAACACTATTCTGTGTCTAAAAATAGTATAACTTTTTTTTCCAGATTCGTCAAGTATTCTTTGAAATAAAAATAACAAAAAACATTATTTTTAAATAATGTTTTAAAGCTTTTATTTCGTCATACATCTCTATAAGGAAATTAACTAAAAATTTTAGAAAAAATAAATAAAAGAAACATACCAATTACATAACTCGTAACAATGATGTAAGCATAATTATTTTCTTTTGCGTTTGTAGCATACTTAAGTCCTGTATATAAATAATAAGTAAAAAGCATATTGGCTACCATAAATAGTAAGAAAGCAAGTGATAAAGATATAAAGCTAAATACTATACTACATAATCCTAATGCACTATAATAAAGTGTTGCTATTCCAACAAGGCTAACCATTCCTTTAAAAGTCCCTTTTGCTTTGAAAATTTTTGTATTAACAATATGTAAAAGGAAAGCCATTCCGAAAAAAATTATCAAAAAAGAGATTAAAAATACAAAAAAAATACGGAAATAAGGAAAATTTGAAACTGTTTCATATTCTAAAAGAAAACCTCCTGCACCAAAGCTTTGAAACAAAAGAGACGAAAGTATTTTAGAACAAGATAAAACGAAAAGGGCTAAAATAATAGAACAAAGAGCAATCATCATAGATCCCTCTATAAATTTTTTTTCACTTACGCATTTTTTAGCTGTATCCGCAGGAGCTTTTATAAGTCCTTTTGCGATATCAGCGATTTCTTGAAGATAGACTTTAAAATTTTCTCCTTTCGCTTCTGATTTACAAGAACATATACCACTTTCATCAAGCGGTTTACCACATTTTGTACAAAATTTTGCCATTTTATTCCTCCTTAATATTTTTTAAAATAAGTATTTAAACTTTCTGCATCGATCAGTTTAAAGGAATCCTCTTTATAGGTATAAGTCATATAAACTGTATCTGTGCCATTTTGATTACTTATTTTGTCTTCTACATTTACTTGGTAACTATAGGAAAGTTTTGCAGTTACATACAAATTTCCTTCCTGTGTAATTTTAACAGTTATAGATTGTGGTTCACTAAATTTTACATTGGAAATCTCTTTATATCGGCTTAAAGAATTGGTAAGTTTTTCATAAGCTTCTTTTAAATCCTTTTCTTCCTTTGAAGATAAAAGAGAAGTTTCTATTTCTTCAAAAGAAATTCCTTGAAAAGCACTCTCATAAAGAAGATTTAATTGGGATTTTATTAAGTCCTTTAAGGTATTTTCACTTTCTACATCCAACTTTAATTTGGTTAGTGTTTTTAAAGTACTATAAGAAGAAATGGATATTTTTTCTTCTGTTTCTCCAAAAGGATAAACAACCCTTGCTTTGTAATAGGTTCGAAATAGTGCTGGCATTTCATAGGTGTCCATATTTTCCTTGGGTGATTGTTTACTAAGATATTTTTGATCTACTTCGACATCATTTAAATAAAGTTTGGAACCCTTCATAACTTGAATTTTTGTGTTTTCTGTTGTTTCGAACGAATCTTTTGTTGGTGCTAACCAACTATCAAAAAGAAACCATTTTTTTTGTTTTTCTTTTGTTAAAACGATCGTCTCTTCGAAAGAACCTTCTTGGCCTTTTCGGGTGTAATTGATTTTTACTATTGCCTTTAAACCATCCGCACTAAGTGTTGCCTTTCCAATTTGATAACTAGCAACCTGATTTTTATACTTTTCATCTATATTTTCATTTACTAATTTTACAAACATTTCTTTTGAAGTAAATTCATTTTTTTCAACAGATAAAAAATCATATATTTTAGAAGCATCATAATTGATATACGCTAAAAAATAATTTTCAGCCACTTTTTCTGGTTTTGTAAAAGTTTTACCTATGATATAAAAGGCTATACAAAAAAGCAAGACACTAAAAATTGTTAGAAAACCAATCTTTTTTTGCTTTGATAAATTTTCCCATTTTTCTTTTACAGGAACATTTTGTTTTTTTATAGATATTGGTTTTAATTTTGTACCACATTCACTACAAAAAAAGGCATTTTTCTCGTTTTTTTGACCGCATTCGCTGCAAAACATATTCCACCTCCTTACTATTAGAATACCTTTAAATCCCTTTTTTGTCAACGAATTTAAATCATTTTAAAAAAAGAAAAATTACTATACATTATTCGAAATTTTTACTTTTATTCAAAAAAAAATAATTTGAGATTATCTCTCCAAATTATTTTTTGTAAAAATATTCTAATCTTTTTCCATAATCAATTTTAATTTATTTTTTATTCTGCCAATAGTATTATCTATCGCTTTTACATCTTTATCCAAAATATCCGCAATTTCCTTGTATCGAAAGCCACTTTTCTTGAGTTCAAACACTTGTTCTTCAAAATCACTTAATTTATCCTTTAATTTCTGTAATAAAATAATTTGTTCTTCTTGATCAATGATCATATATTCTGGGTTACTTGTTGAATCTCCAACAACCTTTTCAAGTCCAAAATCTTCCTCTCCTCCTTCTAGAGAAACCGATTCGTTTAAAAGTTTATGCTTTTGTCTTCTTGCCTTTGTGATCATTGTATTAATACGATTTTCAATACACGTTTTTGCGTAGGTATAAAATTTTACGTCTTTCTTTTCTTGAAAAGACTGAATTGCAACATAAAGTCCTAGCATTCCTTCTTGAATTAAATCATTTAATTCTAGACCGAAAGGTTCCCTAGAGGAAAAAAGTTTTTTTGCATAAGAAATAATAAAAGGTTTATATTTTTGAAACAAAAGATTACAAGCTTCTTCATTTCCCTCATGAACATAAGAAAGCAATTCATAATCATTTATTTCCATAAGTATCCCTAACCATTTCATAAATCATAATACCAGCCGCTACACTTGCATTTAAACTATTTATATTTCCATACATAGGGATTTTTGCAATATAATCGCAATGTTCTTTTACAATTCTTGAAATTCCTTTTCCTTCATTACTAATAATCAAAACAATTTTCCCCTCATAAGAAAGGGTTCGATAATCTTCTCCTTCCATATCGGTTCCAACAATCCAATATCCTTGTTTTTTTAAAAATTCTATTGTACTAGTTACATTCGTTATCTTCGCAATTTTTAGAAATTCTAAAGCCCCTACACTTGTTTTCATAACGGTTGCATTTACGTCGACACTTCGATTTTTAGGAATAATAATGCCTTTTATTCCAGCAGCCTCGCAAGTACGAAGGATGGCTCCCATATTGTGGGGATCTTCTATATGATCCAAAAGAACGATTTTTTCATTTTCTAAAAGGAGATCTTCTAGCTCACTATATTGAAATTCTGGAATTTTCAAAACAATTCCTTGATGATTTCCAGAAACCATTTGATCTAGTTTTTTTCTTTCACAAAGGGAGTAAGGAATTTGATGATAGTTAAGATAATCTAACATGTTTTTATCTACACTTGTTTTTAAAAGAAATGCTTCTTGGATCGCTTTTTTCTTATTCATGAGTTCTCTCATAACATTTTTACCATATACATACATATTCTTCACCTACAATAAATTCTATAATTTCATTCAATCGTTTTTTTTGATTCTTTAAATAACAATATCCAATTAGTGCTTCCAGACCTGTTGCCATTTTATAAGTGACAACGTCTGTATTTTTAGGACTTTTATGACTTTTATGATTTCTTGCTCTTTTGACTAATTCAATTTCCTTTTCTGTAAGAAAATCTTCTTCTAACATTTTTATCAAAAAGGAAGCTTGTCCTTTGGCACTGACATATAAGGTTACTTGTTTTTGTAGATTTCCTACTTTTTCAAAGCCTTTTTGAATAAAGAAATTTCGAATGGCCAGTTCATAAAAGGCATCCCCTATATAAGCAAGGGTTAATGCATTATTTGTCATAAATCTCCTCAAAACGATCAAAGGTAATTCCAGAAATAAGACCACTTTTTATATCATTTAAAATAAGAGTAACTACTTTATCATAATCAATTTCCCCTCCCTTAATAAGGGCGCCTCTTTTTTTACCAATAATTTCTAAAGTTTCTATAAAATCCTCTTCTATTTTATCAATTTTGTAGCGTTCTTTTAATTTTTCAGGATAATACGTTTCTAACATTTTTAATATATATAAAGCAACGTCATAAACAGGTAAAATTTCTTCCTTAATAGCCGAAAGACTTGCCAAGTTTAAAGCAACTTTTTGATTATCCAACTTTGGCCAAAGAATTCCTGGGGAATCCAAAAGTTCTATTTGTTCATTAATTCGTATCCAATCTAAATTTTTCGTAACACCTGGTTTGTTTCCAACTTGAACAGCTTTTTTTCCAACTAAACGATTAATTAGAGTAGATTTTCCTACATTAGGGATTCCTACAATTAAAACTTTTGCTTTCTTTTTTAGCATTCCACGATTTATACGCGAAACATTTTTTTCCTCCATTATTTTTTCAGTACTTTTTAAAAGAGGGATTTTATTAAATTGATGTTCTAGATCCATTCCAAGAACGATATATCCTTGTTGCTCGTAAAAAGAAATCCATTTCTGTGTTTCCTTTTTATCACAAAGATCTATTTTTGTCAAAATTAGAATTCTTGGTTTTTGATGTATAAAATCGTTCAAATCTTTAATTTTTGAAGAGTATGGCATGCGAGCGTCTAATATCTCATATACTACATCAATCACATTTAAATTTTCGCGAATAAGTCTTTTTGTTTTGGCCATATGTCCTGGGTACCAGTTGATTACACTTTTATGCAACCCCCCCTGTGTTTCATTATTATTCATTA
>CAMSXY010000012.1 GCA_947065955.1 uncultured Caryophanales bacterium
GTTCTTTGACTTTAACAGATAAGTATATAGAATCTGACGATAAGACCTGTTGTTCCGTGACAGAATATGATCCAGATGTCATGAAAAATGCGATTGGGAATGCAGGACTTATAGGTGGAGTAACCCAAGATAACTTTCTAGAACTGATAAGTGGAGAGTATTCTGAATTTTATAACTTTTGTCAAGGGGGAGGAGGAGACAACCCAAATCCTCCAGGGACACAGAGTTCTAGAAATTGTAGATTTACGCCTTCTACCGATTGTCCAAATTGTGATATTAATGAAAGCACTGGAACCATAGGAGAAGTGATCAGTGGGGGACACGACCCCAAATATTGTATATTAACTAATAGCTTTTATAAAGAAGCAGACTATAAATATTGTAAAGTTTATTGTAAAACAACCGCTGAATATTCCCTTCCTAGTAAAGGCTTTACAATTGCAGGAGGGCAACACTTTACTTTAGGAGGACAAGGACTATTTTCTCCTATTACAATGAATATCAAAAAAGAATGCTATGCTGAAATCAATCAATCCTTATTTTCGTATGAGTTAAACAAAAAAAATGAAGCATATGAAGCGACCTATAATGCTTATCAGGAAAAAATAGCAATGTATAAATTATATACAAGTTCCTCAGTAAAAACCGACACTGGCTCTCCAACAAAATCACCAATTTGTGGATGCAAATATTCAACAGATAACTTTAATTGTTGTAAAGATCAAGGGAAAGAAGTTACAGATGAAAAATCTTATACAACAGAAGAAGAAATGAAAGAATATCAAGATAAGGGATATAGTTGCGATAATGGAAGTTGTAAGAAGTATGGAGATCTTACTTGTTTAACTCCTGATTATACAGGATTTTCGTATATTAAAGGAGGAGATTTCAAATACGATGTTTTATTAAATACAGAAGCCAGCAAAAAGAAATATCCTGAAAAAATTGGAAAGGGAAAAGCTGAAAATATTTGCATTCCTGAAGATCAAACGACAGAGGAGGCAAAAGAAGCTCAAAAAGAAGAACTTGAGAAGGCAGAAGAAGACTTGAAAAAACATAAACAAAAAGACCCAACAGCAGACGTAATTGGTTCCATATTACAATGTGAAAGTTGGGTTGCAAGTTCTCATTTTAAAATTGGAAATGTTAATCCAACCCTTTCTTTTGAAACTAACGATTTGAATTATCCCTATTCAGGGGTTTTATCAAAGACTTATTCTGAAACTTCGGAGGTAAAGTATTATGGAAAAAATAAATTTTACTTTAGAGATGACATAGTAGATGATGAGTATTTTGTGGAGGGAGGAAGAGTTCGAAGAGATCCATCTGCTTATATATTAAGACCAACAACAGATGGGAAAGGGGAGGTAAAATGGGAATCTGCTAATAATATTATAGAAAATGAAGGAATTGGACTTATATCAGAAGTCACTTATACTTATAATCTTCCACAGAATACCTATAATTACATAGATAAAGTAACCTCTATCCCATCTCATACGAAACCCAACGGAACCAATTATTTAACGATAGGATATGGAAATATTCCTATTGCTTTGGATCAAGAAGTTGGAATGTATGATATTTCCATAATCATTGATAGTTTTGGAGCAACCGAAATGAAATTGAATCGTTATTTAAAACAAGGAAAAGTTTCAGGATGTGAATATAAAGATACTTGTCAAATTAACGTTGGACAGGATATACAAATAAATCCACCAGGATCCAATCAATCTTACTTGGATGTTGTCTATAGACCAATTTCTTTAAAAAATCCATTTATTATTCAAACCTTGAATAGAAATAATCAAGGAAAAACAGGAGATAATTGGTGTGATAAAGAAGATTGTAGTCCGAATAATGCTACCGTTTCTAAATACATTACGAATAACCGAGGCGTTAATAGCGAAGAAATCTATAAAAAAGAACCTATGTATAGAATAACGCTTACACCAGCCCGAATTTTAGAAATTCGAAAGTATAATAATACTACAACCTATGATGATTTTAATTTAATTTGTAATGGAGGAACTGGAAAAGAATGTAGAAGTGAATTCATTCGAAATGCTTATAAAAATTATTTTGACTCTACTTGTGGAGTAGGTACCTGGGATGCCTGTGATAAAATAGATGGTATAAAAAGATAATACAGAAAGAAATTTTCTTTTTTTCAAAAATCTCCTTATAAAGAAAATTAAAAATACTTAATTTAAGTCTTTATCAAAAATAAATATAATATCCTAAAAAAGAAAACTTTCTTTAGAATATAAAGAAGGTAAGATAAAAAATTAACCCTTTTAATGTATAGATCTCTTTAAAAAAAAATGAAAAAAAGGACTTTAAAAAGTAAAAAAATCCTTTTTTTTCTTTATTGAAGGAGATTTTTTTTGATGATACAATCTCATTAAGTTATAGCTTAAAGAGGGGATTGTATGAAAAAAAACATAGTATGGATTATTCTTTTAATAACATTTCTAACAATAAATATGGAAGTAAAAGCAGCGGGAAGTAACTCTTCTATCGCAGGAAGCGGATCTGGAGGAGGAGGAGCAGATTGTTGGGCTCATGGATGTCGTACTTATGGAGTGGCTGGAATTCGTGTTTCCATTGTAAATGGAAAAGGAAGTAAAATTGGAACAACCCTCGATTATTATGGAACGAATATAGGAGCACAGTGGAATAGTGGAACCCATTATTATGTTTCCAGTAGATCAATAAAAAGTGGAAGTCATGCATCCGTTTCAACAGGAGCATTTAGTGCTATTACAGCAGGAAACAGTATTTCTAATCTACCAGGATCTGCTCCAAGTTTAAATGGAGGGTATTCAAATAAATCCTTATCCAGTATCAACTTTTCAAGTGTAGCTTCTTATTTTAATAGCCTATCGACTAGTTTTAATCAAGTGGCTCAAAGTTGTAAAGATGCAGCTGCTTGTAAAGCAAACTTAAAAAAAACAACGATGTATGCGCTTTTAAAAAAACATGGTATAAGTGATACCAATGCTACCAATTGTGAGTATTTAAAAGATGTATATATATTAGTAGAACCTATTTCTATGGTGGCTATTGGGAATGATGCAGGAACCAGTGGAACCAACGGATCCTTGGCAAAATACTTTATAGGAACCTCAACCGAAATAGCTTATATTATAAAAAATCCAAGCAAAGTAAAAGCTAAGGCGACTCATGTAGAAGGAATCGCAATCGGGACAATTGGTGGCTATATTACTATGCCAAATACTTTAGAGGGATTTTATTTAAATCCTGTAAGTGGAACCGCAACGGCAAGTGATTTATTAAATAATGCATCAGGGTATGGAGCAGGAGCGCTTTATGTATGGGATAAAGGAATTGATTGTCCTCCAGAAAAAGTATATTGTAAGTTAAATGCAACAGGAACAAAATTATTATCAATAGGAGAAAATGGAGAAGAAAAAAAAGATCCTAAACTATGTTGTAATATTAATAATTATGAGTTTGGAAAGCAATCGGAAAAAGATTTAAAAGAGAGTAAGTGGTATAAAGACTTTCCTTGTGAAGAGCCAACGCCACCACCTCCATTATGTAATTTATCGAACTTAACAGATCCACAGTGTTGTAATATGACTTCTGTGGATGGAGAGTATAATTATTCCGAAAAAGATCGAGAGACAATAGGTGGATCAACTCAATTTAGATTAGATCAATATTTAAAAAAGAAACATAATGAATTTTATAAAAAATATTGTGAACAAGAGATAGAATCAAAATGTAAAGTAGAAAATATAGGGGAATACAGTAAAAAAGGCCAACTAACTTGTTGTAGTATAAAAACAGGATCTACCGATAATTATAAAAAAGAGGATTTAAGAAACATATTAGGAAGTATAATTACGCAAGCAAAGTTTGATGAATATTTAAAGAAAAATCATAAAGATTATTATGACCAATGTCATGAAGGGGATAAAAAATATTGTTCTTTGACTTTAACAGATAAGTATATAGAATCTGACGATAAGACCTGTTGTTCCGTGACAGAATATGATCCAGATGTCATGAAAAATGCGATTGGGAATGCAGGACTTATAGGTGGAGTAACCCAAGATAACTTTCTAGAACTGATAAGTGGAAGATATTCTGAATTTTATAACTTTTGTCAAGGGGGAGGAGGAGACACACCCAATCCACCCACCCCACCAGGGGTAGTAGATTCTAGACAATGTTTATATAATCCTTCCACGGATTGTCCAAATTGTAATATGACAGGAAGTACAGGAATTATAGGAGATATTATTAGTGGAGGACATGATCCGAAGTACTGTATCTTAACCCATGGTCAGTATAGAGAAACAAAATATGAATACTGTGAAATTTATTGTAAACCAACCGCAGAATATTCCCTTCCTAATAAAGGGTTTTCAATTGCAGGAGGGCAACATTTTACTTTAGGAGGACAAGGACAATTTTCTCCTATTACGATGAATATTAAAAAAGAATGTTATGCACAAATTCATACACAAAAATTCGTCAACGATTTAATAAAGAAGAATGTAACATATGAAAACTTTTATAATGATTACCAGGAAATAATAAAAAACTATGAAACTTTATTAAATAATGGAGTCGCCTACGAAATAGGATCCCCTTCCAAAACACCAGAATGTGGTTATGCCAATAATATATCAGGAACTGCTGTAGATCCAAAAGGCGTATCCCATAGGTATAATTTTTCTCATTGTACTGCTTATGGATTTGATGCCCATTGGGTTTATCCCTCTTGTTATGAGGTTCCTATAGTAACTCCAGAAGGAGAAACAACCACGACCGTATGTCCCTCTCCTTATATAAGTTATTATACGGTCTCTTGTGCAAATAATGATTATACAGGAAGGGAATACTTTGTAGGTGGCGATTTTGAATATTCCGTTTTAGCGAATACGGTTTCTAATATGATAAAATATCCAGATAAAGTCGCAAAAGGAACTGCGAAAAAAATGTGTACTACGGAAAAGAAAAGTAAAGAAGAATTAGAACAAGAATATAGGGATAAGATTGATAAGGCAAAAGAAAGTTTAGAACATTTGAAAACATCAAATCCAGCAGGAACGATTATAACAGATTTTAAAAGATGTGAAGCCTGGATCCAAGATAAAAGTTTTATAGATCGAAAAGTTAATCCCAATATTTCTTTTGAAACAAACGGCTTAAATTATGCTTATTCAGGAGATCTAAATAAAACCTTTTCCGATACCATAACACCCAAATATTATGTGGACAATGGAGCATTTTATTTTAAAGAACCAATGGCAGGTGCTTCTTATCTTATAGAGACCGAAAGAATAAATATGTCCCAAATGGCTTATATATTAGAACCTAAAGAGGGAGGAGGAAGTGAAGTACAATGGGTTTTTATTCCTAATTTGCTAAAAAATGATGCAATCGGAGTTACTTTTGAAAGAACTTTCACTTATAATCTTCCATGGAATACCTACAATTACATAGATAAAGTAACCTCTATTCCTTCGCATACGAAACCCAATGGAACCAATTATGTAATGATTCCTTACGGAAATATTCCTATTGCTTTGGATCAAGAAGTTGGAACGTATGATATTTCCCTGACAATCAATAGTTTTGGAGCAACCGAAAGAAACTTAAATCGTTATTTAGAGCAGGGAAAAGTTTCAGGATGTGAATATAAAGATACTTGCCAAATGAATGTCGGACAAGATATACAAATAAATCCACCAGGAGCAAACCAATCTTATTTGGATGTTGTTTATAGACCAATTTCCTTAAAAAATCCATTTATTGTTCAAAACTTAAATAGAAATAACCAAGGAAAAACTGGGGAAAACTGGTGCGATAAAGAAGATTGTAGTTCCAATAATGCAACCGTTTCAAAATACATTACCAATAACCGAGGAGTCAGTAGTGAAGACCTATATAAAAAAGAACCGATGTATAAAATAACTCTTACAACAGCTCGAATTTTAGAAATTCGAAAATATAATAATACTACAACCTACGATGATTTTAATTTAACTTGTAATGGCGAAAATGGAAAAGAATGTAAAAGTACCTTTATTCGAAATAGTAACTACCAATCCTATTTTGCTTCTACTTGTGGGATAAATGGAGATTGGAATGCCTGTGATAAAATGGATGGTATAAAAAGATAATAAAAAAAGGAATTTTCCTTTTTTTTTCGGAATAACTATCTATAAGTTTTAGAATTTGATATAATAAAAAAAGAAAGTAGGAAACTTATGGAAAAAATTATACTAGTAGATGGAAACAATTTATTATTTCGAAGTTATTATGCAACGGCTTATAATGGAAATTTCATGAAGAATTCAAAAGGATTTCCTACCAATGCTTTATTTGGATTCATGAATATGATCAATAAAATTATTTTAGAAGAAAATCCTGTTTATATAATGGTTGCTTTCGATAAAGGAAAAACCTTTCGACACGAAAAGTATACAGAATATAAAGGGGGGAGAATAGAAACCCCAGAAGAGTTAAAGATGCAATTTCCTGTTGCCAAAGAACTGCTTGTAGCATTAGGAATTCAATATTATGAATGTGATTTATATGAAGCCGATGATATTATTGGAACTTTCGCGCAATTTTGTGATCAAAGAAACGATGTAGAGGGAACTATTATTAGTAGCGATAAAGACCTTTTACAGTTAATTTCTACTTCTATTGACATAAAATTATTAAAAACAAAAGATTATATTCGTTATAATGTCGAAACTTTTAAAGAGGCTTATGGGATAGAACCTATTCAAGTAATTGACTTAAAAGCCCTTATGGGAGATGCCTCTGATCATATTCCAGGCGTTAAAGGTATTGGTGAAAAAACAGCTTTAAAATTATTACAACAATATAAAACGTTGGATGGGATTTATGAGAATTTAGATTCAATAAAAGGATCCTTGCGTGAAAAATTAGCGCAAGATAAAGAAAATGCTTACATGAGCTATGACCTTGCAACCATTTATAAAGAAGTTCCTATCAAAGTCGATTTAGAGGAAATTCGTTTTCAAAAAAAAGACCACAAAAAATTAAATACTTTATATGAAGAGTTAGAATTTTATTCTTTTTTAAAAAAAGAAGAAGTCGAACTACCACCCGATGATATCACCTTCACCATTTTACAAGATTTGAAAGATCTTGATTTGGAGGATGAGTATGCTTTTTATGTAGAAATGGTAGAATCCAATTATCATAAAGCAACCATTTTAGGAATTTCTATTTATAACGAAAAAACCAGGGTTTTTATTCCTTTTTCTCTTTTACAAAAACATCCCTCCTTTTTTCTGCCTTTAAAAAAATATACCTATGATATAAAAAGAAGTTATGTTGCTTTAAAATGGTATGGAATGGAACTTTCCAATGTTTCCTTTGATACAATGATTGCAGCAAGTCTTTTGGATTATAACACCAAAGAAGATGTTTCTTATTTAGCGGGACAATTTTCTTACAAAATTCCCTTTAAAGAAGAACTTATAGATAAAAAAGGAGAGATAAAAGATTTTGAATCTTTTGCAAAAGCTTCTATTTTAAAAGCAAAATTTATTTATGAAACGAGAAAAACATTAGAAGAAAAACTAGAAAAAGAAGGAATGAATAATTTATTTTATGAGATAGAAATGCCCCTTACTTTTGTTTTAGGAGATATGGAATATGATGGTGTTTTTGTAAGTAAAAAAGAATTAGAAACCATGAAAACAGAAATGGAACAAAAAATAGAAGAAATAAGCAAAGATATTTTTGAACTTGCTGGGTGTACCTTTAATATTTCTTCCCCACAGCAATTAGGAGAGGTATTATTTGAAAAGCTCGGACTTCCTCATGGGAAAAAAGGAAAAAATGGATATTCCACAGCTGTTGATGTATTAAATAAACTTTCTTCTAAACATCCTATTATTGATAAAATTTTAGATTATCGTATGTATACAAAACTTTATACAACATATATAGAAGGACTCATTCATTCTATTATGGAAGATGGAAAGATACATACCATCTATATGCAAGTGTTAACCAGAACAGGAAGGCTTTCTTCTATTGAGCCAAATTTACAAAATATTCCAGCAAGAAACGAATATGGACGTTTGATAAAAAAAGCTTTTCTTCCAAGTGAAAATTCCATAATTGTTAGTAGCGATTATTCCCAAATTGAACTTCGCATTTTGGCGCATATGGCAGGGATTGAAGAATTAATACATGCTTTTTCTTTTGGAAAAGATATTCATATGAAAACGGCAAGTGATATTTTTCATGTAGAGGAAAATAAAGTAACCAAGGAAATGCGACGTATTGCAAAAGCTGTCAATTTTGGAATTATATATGGGATCAGTAGTTTTGGGCTTTCCGAAAATATAGGTATTTCTCCACGCGAAGCCAAAGGATTTATAGACCATTATCTAGAAACATACCCAGGAATACAGGAATATATGGATACAACGATTAAAAATGCTTATGCAAATGGGTATGTAACAACACTTTATGGAAGAAAACGTAATATTCAAGAATTAAAAAATTCCAATTATATGATTCGTTCAAGTGGAGAAAGAATGGCTTTAAATACTCCTATTCAAGGAACGAGTGCAGATATTATAAAAAAAGCTATGGTAGTTTTAGCAAGTAAAATGAAAGAAAAAAAGGTAAAGAGTAAAATGATTTTACAAATTCATGATGAGCTTGTTTTTGACGTTTTAAAAGAGGAAAAGGAAATAATGCTTCCTCTTATTAAAGAAGCAATGGAACAGATTTTTTCCCTAAAAGTTACTTTAGAAGTAGAGATTAGTTCTGGAAATACATGGTATGAAGCAAAATAATATTTAAATAGTTGCATAAACCTTTTTTTCCCATAAAATAGATTAGGTAGGAAATTATTTTCCCCTAAATAAAAAAGGAAATGAAAAAAATGGATAGAGTTAGTTTTGTTATGATGATTAGTTTTTTTACAAATCTCTTTTTAGCGGGTATGAAAGTAGTGGTAGGTTTAATTGGATCTTCTCATGCACTCATTGCAGATGGGATTCATTCTTTTTCTGATTTGGTTACGGATATTGTTGCCATTATAGGCTCTTTTTTCGCAAGAAAACCAGCAGACTTAAAACACCCTTATGGTCATGGAAGAATGGAATATTTAACGAGTATGGTAATTGGAATTGTAATTTTTATATTGGGAGGCTCTATTATTTATAATTCCTTCTTTAAAGAAATCATAATTCCAAGTACTTTAGTCATTGTTATAAGTTTTTTTACGATTTTTATAAAATATCTTCTTTCAAACTATTTAAAGAAAAATGGAGAAAAACTTCAAAATAGTATTTTATTAGCAAGTTCTAAGGAAAGTAAAACAGATTGTTTAAGTTCCATTATTGTTCTTTTATCCTCTATTTGTATGCAGTTTTCTAAACAGATATCCTTTTTACAATATGCGGATCAAGTAGCTTCAATTATTGTTGGTTTTTTTATTGTTCATGTTGGATTAAGTATTTTAAAGGAAAACGTGAGTGTTATTTTAGGAGAACAGGAAATGGAACAATCTGAAGATCTTCGAAACTTACTTTTTTCTGACGAAAAGGTAAAAAGAATTGATAAAATTATTTTAATTAAGTATGGTTCTTATTATCGTCTTAATTTAGAGGTTTCCTTAGATTTTCGACTTTCTTTATTAGAATCTCACGAAATAGCCCATAATTTAGAGGCAAAAATAAAGGAAAAAAATGAAAAAATCCGATATGTTTTTATTCATGTTAATCCTTATATAGAAAATTAAAAAGATCTTCTTTGCGTCTTAAAATTTTTGGATTGACACATAGAAAAATTTTTGTTAGAATAAATTTATAAAACGAAGATGAAAGAATAGTAGTTAAAAGAAAGTATCCAGAAAGTTAGTGGTCGATGAAAACTAATTGCTTTCTTTTAATGAATCTACTTTCTAAGTGAAATGAAAACATTTCCGGGGAAACCCGTTATGGTAAGTAAGACTATGCATTAGGATGGTACCGCAAGAAATTGCTCCTATGGCTAGTCTTTTTTTGAAATAGGAAGGGATTTATATGATAGACATTAAATTTTTAAGAGAAAATGTGAATTTAGTAAAGGAAAATATTCGAAAGAAATTTCAGGATGAAAAATTGCCTCTTGTAGATGAAATAGTTCTTTTAGATCAAAATCTTCGAGAATTAAAATTAAAAGGAGATACCTTAAGACAGAAGAGAAATAGTACAAGTGATGAGATAGGAAATTTATTTAAAGAAAAGAAAATAGAGGAGGCAAATGAAAAAAAACAAAAAGTCATAGAAATTAATACACAATTAGAAAGTATTGAAAAAGAAGAAAGTGAAATCGCAGAAATTTTAAAAACTAAGATGATGGTAATTCCCAATATTATAGATGATAGTGTACCTATTGGTAAAGATGATAGCGAAAATGTCGAAATAGAAAAATTTGGAGAACCTTTTGTACCCGATTATGAAATTCCATATCATGCTGATATATGTGAAGCATTAGGTGGTCTTGATAAAGATAGTGCAGGAAGAACAAGTGGAAATGGTTTTTATTATTTAATGGGGGACATTGCAAGATTACATGAAGCAACGATTGCTTATGCTAGAGATTTTATGATTGACAAAGGTTTTACCTATTGTATTCCACCTTTTATGATTCATAGTGATGTTGTAACAGGCGTTATGTCTTTTGCTGAAATGGATGCCATGATGTATAAAATTGAAGGAGAAGATTTATACTTAATTGGAACAAGTGAACATTCTATGATAGGAAAATTCAAAGGTCAGATCATTGATGAAAAAGATTTACCTATTGCTATGACTTCTTATTCTCCATGTTTTAGAAAAGAAGTAGGAGCGCATGGTTTGGAAGAAAGAGGTTTATATAGAGTACATCAGTTTGAAAAACAAGAAATGGTAGTACTTTGTAAACCAGAAGATGCTATGGATTGGTATAACAAGATGTGGAGTTATACAGTAGAATTTTTTAGAAGTTTAGATGTACCAGTAAGAACACTAGAATGTTGCAGTGGAGATTTAGCAGATTTAAAAGTTAAATCTTGTGATGTAGAGGCATGGAGTCCAAGACAACAAAAATATTTTGAAGTAGGATCTTGTTCTACTTTAGGAGATGCTCAGGCAAGAAGACTTGGAATTCGAATGAAAACAGAAAATGGAAATCAATTTCTTGCAACACTAAACAACACAGTGATTGCGAGCCCACGCTCACTTATTGCAATAATTGAAACAGGCTATCAAAGTGATGGCAGTGTAAAAATACCTAAAGTTTTACAATCTTATATGGGTGGTTTAGAAGTAATTAAACCAAAACAAAAATAATTAGATTTTATTAAATGTAAAAATGAGTATAGTGAATCTATATTCTTTTTTTGTAAAAAAAAATTAAGGGGTGAGTAAAAAGTCAGTATTTAAAATAGAAAAAAACAAAATATTTAACGATTCTGTTTAATTTTCATTTATTTGGCGCATATTTCCCGCGTTGACAAAATAGTAGAAATGAGATATTATCAAGGTATCAAGTAGTATAAAAAAACTAGAGTTATATTGTGGGGAGAGTTGTATATGAAAAGGAAAATAAAATCTTTTGCGATAATTTTTTGCACTTTAATTTTAGG
Organism: uncultured Caryophanales bacterium; assembly: GCA_947065955.1. GTDB lineage: Bacteria > Bacillota_I > Bacilli_A > RF39 > UBA660 > CAMSXY01. Next base: position 11,651 of record CAMSXY010000012.1, read on the forward strand.
AAGCACAATTTTTGCAAGTGAAGCATTTTGCCTTGGGATGACAAGATCAAATTCGAAAATAAGAATGGAAAAGTATGAAGTTCTTTCTTATAATGCAAAGGAAACAGATCAAGTTGTCTATTTATCGGATATTCCTTATATGAAAGCACAAGTAGGTTGGAAAACAATTGGACTAGATAAAACCAATGACAACGCTAATCTAGTAATGAGAATCAATGATTCTTCTGTAGTAATGAAAAAAGGTATTTGGGCACATGCTACTTCTACAGTAGAGTATGATATTAGAGCTTATAAAGATTATGCATATTTTACTACTTATTATGGGCTAAATACTTCAGCAGGTAGTAATGGAAATGGTGTAAAATTTTATATTTATACATCTAAAGATGGAAAAAATTGGACTTTACAAACAGAAAAAGATCCAGTCGCTTTAAAAGGTACTAATAATGCAATTCATGTGAAAATTGATATCAGGGATGCTAACTATATTAGGCTTTATGCAAACGACAATGGTTCTAACGGAAGTGATCATGCTGTTTGGGGAGATGCTAAATTAGTAAAAGAAGGATACTCTGATAATGTTATGAAGCCTGTAGAAGAATTCGATGAATTTATCAAGGATAATTATCAATCAGGTCCTATTCCAGAAGAATTAAGACTCGTTTTACTTCAAAGAACTTTTATTAAAAATGTAGGTCAATACCAATTGCGTTCTTTCTTAGAAGCGGATTCTAAAAATTATGAAACTTTAAATTGGTTTATAAATAATGAAGAGGCTCTTCGTCTATGGACAATAGGTGGAAAACCTAGTGGTACTTATCAAAAATCATTACAAGTACTTAGTGACTTATATCATGCACATAAAGCCGATTTATCCAATGAAAATGTAACCACTTTAGGAACAAAGTATAAAGATTTATATTTGAGAATGATGTTATCTTTATCGCTTACCCATGCAGGTTCTGTTGGATTATGGACAGATATAAGGCAACAATCTAATGCCCTAAATCGTTATGAAATATATAAACAAATGCATAAGGATGGTCTTTTAGATAATCCTATGTTTGAAAGTTATACAATTGATGAAATGCGTGGCGTTATGACTACTAATATAGATGATGAAGAAATTTTATGGTTACATGATTATTCAAAGAAATATTCAACAACAGCAGAACGTTTTAATCCTTATAAATATATTAACTATACATTGAACTATGGTTATTATAGACCAAAATATTATAGTCAAGAAAACTATGCTATGTGGGATAGTAAATATAATTTATCAAAATATAAGGTTCCTTATGTAGCAGGAAAACCAAAATTATGGATTGTATTTGAAGAAGGAGCTGTTTGTGGTGGATTATCTAAAACGGCATGTAATTTATATGGAGTTTGGGGATATTCTGCACGTGTAGTTGGTCAACCAGGGCATGCTGCTTATGTTTATCTTTATAATGCTGGTGGAGGAAACTATGCTTGGCAATTAGCCAATAGTGCTTCTACAACAGGATGGACTAACACTACTGGCGCTGGATTTAATGGTTGGGGCAGTAGATACACTATTAGTAATAATACTATTTCGACAGGATCTTATTTGTTCCTTTCTCAACAAGCCCAAAATGAATATGAGAAGTATGAGCAAGCACAATTAATCTTATTATTAGAAGATGTTTATAAAAATGATAGAAAAAAATTAGAGAATATTTATCGAGATGCATTAAAAGAGGAAATTATTAATTTAGATGCATGGATTGGATTAGTAAATTTATATATTACCGATGATACTAAAACAGAAGAAGAATTAATTAATTTAGCTACTGAAATTAGTGAAGTTTATACATATCATCCATTACCAATGTATGATTTAACGAGAAGAATTGGTATTAAGATTACTTCAGCAGGATATCGTAGTAGATTGATGATGTTACAAAATGATACATTAAAAAAAGCTACAAAAGCTACAAATAGTAATACCTTATATTATAAGGAAGTACCAGTAATTGCTAATGCTCTTTTAGGAATCGTTGATTCTAGAATTGCAACATTCTCCTTTAATGGAACAAATGCTGGTAAAATCGTATTATCAAAACAATTACAAAGTGCCCAAGTAGCATGGACTTACAGTTTAGATGGTGGAAAAACATGGAAAGATTGTTTTGAATATTCTGTGCAATTAACGAAGGAAGAAATTGCCAGTATTAATGCTACTAATGATATTAAAGTTCATATCACTGGTCTGCCAATGACAGATGCTAATATCTATACAATTGATATAACAAAGGCAGCTAAGCCAACTGGTATTATGGTTAATGATTTTGAAGATCGTATCTATGGTACAACAGCCTTAATGGAATGGACCTTAGATCCTGCTGGAGGATGGACTTCTTTTGCAAACTCAAATCCATTATTTAGTGGAGAAAAAAGAGTTTATGTAAGAACAATTGCTAATGGAACAAATGTTGCAAGTGATTCCGTATATTTCACATTTACGGATAATCTTGGAGAAACTAAGAAAAGATATATTCCAAGTAGATTTTTAACGATCCCACAAGTTTCGGGTACTGAAGAAGGAGATATGAAAAATATTGTTGATGGAAATCCTAAAACTTATTGGAGATCAAAACGTAATAAGGGTATTGGTGCTAAATATATTCCAGCATGGGTAATTATAGAACTTAATGAACCAAGATTTGTATCAGCTCTTGATTATATTCATGATAGTAGTTCTATTGACAATACTTTTGCTAACCAACCAATTTATTATGGTTATGCTAAAAATGTTACAGTAGAAGTTAGTATGGATGGAATTACTTGGACACAAGTAGCTGCTAAAACTTTAGCAAATCGTAATGAGAATGCGCAACAAATTGTATTTAATGAAGTTTTACAAGCAAAATATGTAAAATTTAAAGCTGATACTGTATATGACACTATTTTAAGCAATAGTTTAACAATTGGAGAAATTTATTTATATGAAGATACAACGCAAGATCCTACACCAAGAGCAGAAGTAAATTATAACATTACAAGTAAGACAAATAAAAGTGTAGTAGCAGAGTTAGTAAATCCAACAAGATCTATCACAGTAACTAATAATGATGGTAAAATGACTCATACCTTTGATAAAAATGGAGAATTTATATTTGAATTTGTAGATAAGGCCGGAAATAAAGGAACAGCGACTGCTAAAATAGATTGGATTGATAAAACAGAACCAAAAGCGACTATTCAATTCAATACCACTGCATTAACAAATGAAAATGTAGTTGCCACACTTTCATTTGATAAAGATAATATAACAATTTTATCAAATGATGTTCAAATATCAGAAAATCCAATAGATAAGAGTAAAACAATTACCTTCTTAGAAAATGGTACATTTGAATTAAAATTTGCTGATGAATTAGGAAATATTGGTACGAAAACAATCACTGTAGATTGGATTGATATAGAGGCTCCAACAGCAGAATTTGAATTTAATACTACTCATTTAACGGATGGAGAAGTAATTGCAACATTAAAACCAAGCGAGGAAGTTACTGTTACAAATAATGGTGGTAGTGATACTTATGCATTTGTAAAAAATGGAGAGTTCACATTTGAATTTGTGGATATAGCAGGTAATCCAGGGGAAGCAACTGTAAAAGTAGATTGGATAGCAAAACCACCAACGTATGAGATTAAATATTCAACAAAACAGTTAACAAATCAAAATGTTAAGGTTACATTAGAATTAGAAAATGGATATAGAATATTTAATAATAATGCAAGTAATGAATATGTTTTTGAGAATAGTGGTACATTTGCGTTCCAATATAAAGATGCAAATGGATATGATGGATTGATTCCTGTAACAGTAGATTGGATTGATAAAGAAGCTCCAACAGCAGAATTTGAATTTAGTACTAAACAATGGACTAATAAAAATGTTGTTGTTACCCTAAAACCAAGTGAAAAGGTTACTGTTAAAAATAATGGTGGAAATTTATCTTATACTTTTCATGAAAATGCTGAATTTACTTTTGAATTGGAAGATGTTGTTGGTAATAAAGGGTATGCAACTGCCAAAGTAGATTGGATAGATAAAAAAGCACCAACTGCTACTATTGAATATAGTACAACGGAAAAAACAGAAGGACCCGTAGTAGCAACATTAAAACCAAGTGAAGATGTTACTGTTAAAAATAATAGTGGAAATTTATCTTATACTTTCCATAAGAATGCAGAATTTACATTTGAATTTGTAGATAGGGCTGGTAATAAAGGGTATGCAATTGCTAAAGTAAATTGGATAGATAAAAAACAAACTGAAAATCCTGGTGTAAAACCAGATGACAAACCTACAAATAAACCAGAAGATAGTAATTCAAATAGTAATAAACCTTCTGAAAAGCCAGAAGAACAACCAACAACCCCTGAAGAGACATATGTAAATATGTCTAGTGGGAATGTAACAGTTAAAGTTCCAAATTCAATTTTATCAAAATATGAAGAGGCATCTTTATACTATCAGAAGCTTACTTTAAATGATGCTCAGATAAATCGTTATGGTAAAGATAGTGAAATTTATAAGGTTGCTTTAGTGACAAAAGATGGCAATGAAATTAATTTGTCTATTACAAAATTAATACAAACATTAAAATTAGATCCTAATAAAGAATTCGATGCTATCTATGTAGTAAGAGATGATGGTAGTACTGTAAAACTAAATGCAAGAGTAACTAATAATGAGCTTGTATTTGAAGATAGTGGGTTAGGAAAATATATTGTTGCTTATAAATCTAGCACCGAAGAAAAAACAAATACAAATCAAGAAGAAAAGTCTGTTAACTATATTCCTTATATAGTAGGAGGACTTACCATCCTATTAGTAGGAGGAGTTATTTACTTTATCATAAGAAAAAAGGATGAATAATATCCTTATTAAAAAGAGGAGTACTAGACTTGGTACTTTTCTTTTTTTGTATTTAAAGCTGTAAGAAATGTGATAATCCCATTATAGTATTTGAGAAAAGTGCAAGAATAAACTGATGTGAACCCCAAATTGGAGACATCAATAAAAAATGTAATATAAAAATCAAGG
>CAMSXY010000013.1 GCA_947065955.1 uncultured Caryophanales bacterium
GAAGTGGGAAAGTGATACAATTGAATGTTTTAAAAAAAAGTTATAAAGTAGATATTAAAGAGGTAGGAATTGTTGAGGTAACTGTACATGACAATTGTTAAAAATTATTTATTAGGATATCCTAATATGTATATTTTTCAAGATACAGAATCCTTTCATTTTTCTTTAGATTCTATTTTATTACCTAATTTTGTAACGCTTCATTCTTCTTTTCGATCTATATTGGATATTGGAACAGGAAATGCTCCTATTCCTTTAGTTTTAACCCAAATGACTAACGCTTCTATTACAGCTGTTGAAATTCAAGAATCTTCTTATCTTCTTGGAAAAAAGTCTATTGAAGTTAATCAAAAGCAGAATCAAATTAATATTATTCATGGAGATATAAAACAGATAAAAGATCAATGGGAAAGTGATCTTTTTGATGTAATTACTTGTAATCCTCCTTATTTTAAAGTTTATCCAGATTCTCATTTTAATCGAAATGATTTCAAAACTATTGCTCGCCATGAGGTGTATTTGACTTTAGAGCAACTTCTTGAAATTTCTAGAAAACTTTTAAAAAATAATGGTATTTTTGCTATGGTACATCGTCCTGAGCGACTTCTTGATATTTTATGTATGATGAGAAAATATAATATTGAACCAAAAAGAATTCAATTTGTTTATCCTAAAAAAGGAACTTTATCTAATATTTTATTAATTGAAGGGATTAAAAATGGAAAACCTGGACTCAAATTGGAATATCCTCTAATCGTTCATAGGGAAAATGGGGAATATACAGAGGAGCTAAAAAAATACGTAAGAGGAGGAAATCTATGAGTCAAAAAAGTTATGATGGAACAGCAACACTTTATTTAATTCCAACACCCATTGGAAATATGGAAGATATTACAATGCGAAGTCTTGAAATCTTAAAAAAGGTTGAGGTTATTTTTTCGGAAGATACCAGAATAACTTTGCAACTTTTAAAACATTTTAATATAAAAAAAAAGTTAATAGCTAATCATCAGTACAATGAAGAAGAGAATAAGAAAAAACTTTTAGATTATCTTAAAAATGGATATGATGTTGGATTGGTTACGGATCGTGGAACGCCTGTTATTAGTGATCCAGGTTATATTTTAGCTTCTTTTGCTATTGAAAACCAGTATAATGTAGTAGGACTTCCAGGGCCTACTGCTTTAATACCAGCTCTTATTACTTCTGGAATTTCTCCTAGCCCTTTTCTATTTTATGGTTTTTTAAATAGTAAAGAAGGAAAACGAGATAAAGAACTTGAGGATTTGAAAAATTTACAAGCAACCCTTATTTTTTATGAAGCACCTCATCGAATCGAAAAAACACTTCAAAGTATCTTAAAAATTATGGGAAATAGAAGAATCTCGATTTCCCGGGAAATAAGCAAAAAATATGAGGAAATCTACCGCGGTTTAGTTCAAGATGTCCAAAAACAAATGGTTGACATTAAAGGAGAAATTGTTATTATTTTGGATAAAGGAATACAAGAAAAAAAGTATGACAATTTGACAGTTACCTCACATGTTCATCTTTTTATGAAAGAAGGGTATTCTGAAAAGGAGGCTATTAAGATGGTCTCTAAAGAACGAAATGTTTCAAAAAAACAGATTTATGATGCGTATCATAATATAAAAAGGAGTTTTTAAATGAAATTAATTGTTGGATTGGGAAATAAAGGTTTAGAATATAAAAATACTCGTCATAATGTTGGATTCATGGTTTTGGATGTTCTTGCAGATTTTTTTCATGTGTCGATTGATAAAACAAAATTTAATGGTGAATATGCAGATGTGTTAGTAAATGGTGAAAAAATTATATTTTTAAAACCGTTAAGTTATATGAATTTATCAGGAGAAGTTGTAAAAAAATATGTTGATTTCTATAAAATTTCGATAGACGATATTTTAATTATTCACGATGATTTAGATTTACCGCTTGGTGGTATAAAATTAAAATATAAGGGGTCTTCTGGAGGGCATAATGGTCTTAAAAATATAGAATTAAACCTTGGAACTTCTTGTTATAAAAGAGTAAAAATTGGAATTTCTAATAATAAAAAAATAGATACAAAGGATTATGTTTTAGGACATTTTTCTTTAGAAGAACAAAATATATTACATTCTATATTAAAAGAAATGCCCAATTTATTTCATGATTATTTAGAAATGCCTTTTGATTCTGTTATGTCAAAATACAATCGAAAGCAATCATAGATAGGAGAACATGTTATGTTTGAAAACTTATTTGATCCTGTTATTAATGTAAATGTAACAGGTTTAACAGAGGAGTTAAAAGCAATTTATGTTTATAATTTGTTTCAAAAGCAAAATCGTTCTATTTTATTAGTAACGAATTCTCTTTATGAGGCAAATTTATTTTATCACCGCTTAAATCTTCAAACAGAAGATGTTTTTTTGTTCCCAATGGATGATTTTTTAACAAGTGAAGCCTTAGCTGTTTCTCCTGAATTTTTAATTACACGATTAGAAACTTTATATGAAACTTTGAAAAATAAAAGACAAATTATTATTACAAATTTAATGGGGTATTTAAGATTTCTTCCCCAAAAATCGATTTTTGAACAATCTATTTTATTAATAAAGAAGAATATGGATTATTCTATAAAAGATTTGGTTGAAAAACTTTTTTATTTAGGATATGTAAGACAGACGCTTGTTTCCAAAACGGGGGATCTTGCCGTAAGAGGTTTTGTGATTGATCTTTTTCCTGTAACTGCATCCTTACCTATTCGAATAGAATTTTGGGGAGATACGATTGAATCTATTCGAACTTTTGATTTAGATACGCAAAGAACTATGCAAGAAATTGATCAAATTGAAATTTTTTCTAATACAGAATTTTTATCTCATAAGGATATTCCTTTTGAAATGAAAAAACAAAAGAATCTTATTTTATATGAAACATCTGTTAATATTACTTCTTTTTTAGATGATCCTATTGTTGTATTTGATCAATATCAATCTCTCTGTAAATCATATGAAGATTTACAAAAAGAAATATTTGAGTATAATTTAAGTATTTCTGAGTCTCCAGATAAAATCTATATGCATGATTTTAAAAAAATTTTAAGTAAAGATTTTGTCTATTTTCACGATTTTGATGAAGTGATTCCCTCTATAGAAAATAAATGTTTTTCTTCTTATTTGGTAGAGACTTTTCCACAGGATACGCTTTCTATTCAAAAGCGATTATACCAATATTTAAAAAAATATGATTATGTAGTTCTTTGTTTTAAAGACCGCTATCAATTAAATAAAGCTATTGATTATATTGCCCTGGATGAATTAGTGGTTACAAATGAAAGAGAACTTTTTATTCATAAAATAAATGTTATTATTAAAAATTTAAAAACAGGTTTTTTATTTGAAAATTATGCTGTTATTAGTGATCAAGAATTATTTCATAAACGAGATTTCGAACAAAAATATAAAACCAATTTTAAATTGGGATCAAAAATTAAGGATATTACGAAATTAAATCTCGGGGATTATATTGTCCATTATTTATATGGAATTGGTCGATATGTTGGAATTGTTACTTTAAATAAAAATGGATTAAAAAAGGATTATCTTCAACTATCCTATAAAAACGATGATAAACTTTATGTTCCAGTAGAAAAAATTGATATTATTAGTAAATATTCAGGAAGTGATGGAAGTGTTCCAAAATTAAATAGTTTAAGTAGTAATGAATGGGAAAAAACAAAGTTAAAAGCTAAAAAAAGAATTGAAGATATGGCTTCTAAGCTCCTTTCTTTGTATGCTAGTAGAGAGGCTTTAAAAGGTTTTTCTTTCCAAAAAGATACCGAAGAACAATTGCAGTTTGAAAAGGATTTTGCTTATGAAGAAACAATTGATCAATTAAGAGTAATCGAAGAAATAAAAAAAGATATGGAAAGTTCTCATCCTATGGATCGCTTACTTTGTGGAGATGTTGGTTATGGAAAAACTGAAATTGCATTCCGGGCTATTTTTAAGGCAATTATGAGTGGAAAACAGGCAGCTTTGCTATGCCCAACTACTATTCTTTCCAATCAACACTACCAAACAGCTATAGAACGTTTTCGCAATTTTCCTGTTAATATAGCTCTTTTAAATCGATTTGTTACTAAAAAAGAAACAGAACAGCTTTTAAAAAAACTTAAAGAAGGAAAAATTGATTTATTGATTGGGACACATCGTATTTTAAGTGATGATATTTTGTTTTTGGATTTGGGGCTTTTGGTTATTGATGAAGAACAACGTTTTGGTGTGAAACATAAAGAAAAAATTAAGCAATATAAAAATAATATTGATGTTCTTACTCTTTCTGCTACTCCAATTCCAAGAACTTTACAAATGAGTATGGCAGGAATTCGTAGTCTTTCTCTTTTAGAAACTCCGCCTGTTGATCGATATCCTATTCAGACGTATGTTCTTGCTAGTAATGATCGTATTATAAAAGAAGCTATTTATAAAGAATTATCTCGAAATGGGCAAGTGTTTATACTTTATAATCGTATTGAAGATATGGATCGTATATTAAAACATTATGAAAAATTGGTTCCAACAGCACGAATCGTAATGGCACATGGAAAAATGGGGAAAGATCAAATCGAAAAGGTAATGATGGATTTTATTAATAAAGAATATGATGTTTTACTTTGTACGACTATTATCGAAACGGGAATTGATATTCCTAATGTCAATACGTTAATTATTATGGATGCCAATCATTTTGGTCTTTCGCAGTTATATCAAATTCGTGGTCGTGTTGGAAGAAGTAACAAAATTGCTTATTGCTATTTGATGTATGAAAAAGATCGTAGTTTAACAGAAACTGCTGTAAAAAGGTTAAAAGTTATCAAAGAGTTTACTGAATTAGGAAGTGGATTTAATATTGCAATGCGAGATTTATCGATTCGCGGGGCAGGGGATTTATTAGGTGGAGAACAATCTGGTTTTATAGATACGATTGGTATCGAACTTTTTATGAAAATGTTAGAAGAAGAAATTGCTCGTTTACAAAATAAGGAAGTAAAAAAAATAGAAGTGCAAGAAAAACCTCTTTTAGAGGTTACTACGACTATCGAGGATTCCTATGTACAAGAGGAAGATTTAAAGATCTATATTCATAAAAAAATAAATGAAATCAATTCTTATGAGAAATTAATGGAAATTAAAGAAGAGTTAGAAGATCGTTTTGGGGAAGTTACAGAAGATATGTTAATTTATATGCATGAAGAATGGTTTGAAAAAATGGCACAAAAATTAAATATTTCTCAAATTAAACAAAATAAAAATTCCGTTGAAATTACTTTAAGTAAGGAAATAACCCGTCGTATTGATGGGGAGATCTTGTTTCAATATGTGAATAATATTACGAGGTTTTTTCGATTTTCTCTTAAAAACGACCAATTAATAATTACATTAGATCTTGTAAAATTGGAAAAACATTTTATTTATTATTTGGTTGACTTTTTAAAAGTATTAAAGGATAGTTTCAACCCTTTAGAAAATGAATAAGGTATAGTATAATAAAGTAGGTGATTAAATGAATAAAAAAGTAGTTGTTTTAGGTGGGGGACATGGTCTTTCCGTCCTTTTAAAAGGTTTAAAACAATTTCCATTGGATATTACGGCCATTGTTTCTGTTTGTGATGATGGAAAAAGTACAGGACGTTTACGGGAAGAATTTAATATTCCTGCAGTGGGAGATATTCGAAGAGTCATTGTTTCCTTGTCTGAAACGGAGCCTCTTTTTGAGGAGCTTTTGAATTATCGATTTGAAACGAATAGTGATTTAAATGGTCATGCTTTAGGTAATTTATTGCTGACAGCTCTTACCAATATTACAGGAAATATGTCCGAGGGTATTCAATCTTTAAGTAAAGTTTTGAATTTAAAGGGAAAAGTATTACCACTTACAGAAGATAATGTTGTTTTGATGGCTAAAATGACGGATGGAACGATTATAGAAGGGGAACACAATATTACAATGGCACATAAAGTCATTGAAAAAGTGTATTATAAAAAAGAGCCTAAAATTGTACCAGAAGTATTAGAATCTATACAAGAGGCCGATTTAATTTTATTGAGTATGGGAAGTTTATTTACAAGTATTCTTCCAAATTTACTTTGCAATGAAATTCTTTCTGCGCTAGACCAGTGTAAAGCTCCTATTTTATATATTTCTAATCTTATGACACAACCTGGGGAAACCGATAGTTATACAGTCAGTGATCATGTTTGTTTATTAAATCAATATTTGGGAAAGAAAAAGGTTCAAATTGTAGTTGCCAATAATGGAGATGTTAAGAAAGAATCCATTGAAAAATATGCTGTATTAGAACAAAAAGACCCTGTTATTTTTGATAAAGAAAAATTAAATGCGATGGGGCTTAAGATTATTGAGGATAATTTTATAGATACAACAAGCGGTGTTATTCGTCATAATGTAATAAAACTTGCTTTTCATATTTTCTCTTTACTTATGTGATATGTCTTTCACAAGTGTTGTTAAAAATGAAATTAGTAAATTAGAAATATTAGAATTAGAGAAAATATCAGAATTATCCGCCATTGTTCAAAATGAAATAAAAGAATGTCATTATATGAAAATAACAACTGAAAATTCGAACGTAGCAAGACGAGTTTTTTCAATGTTGAAAACTTTATTTGATGTTGTTCCTAGAATTACGGTTCGAAAAGGGTATAATTATACAAAAAATTATTTATATATTTTAGAGTTTCATCAAGATGTAAAAAAAATTTTAGAAAGTTTAGGGATTTATAAAGAATCTATAAGAGAATTTCCCTGTGAATTTATTGTTGCTGATGATGATCTTAAAAGAGCTTATTTAAGAGGTTTGTTTTTAATAAAAGGAAGTATTAATGATCCTAAAACATCTCGTTATCACTTAGAATTTTTAGTGAATCATGAATCTTATGCTAATTTTATATCGCAACTTTTGAATGCCTATTCTTTGAATAGTAAGGTAATTAAAAGAGACAATAAATATATGGTTTATATGAAGGAAGCTGAAAAAATTGGTGATTTTTTACGGGTGATTGGGGCCAGTAAAGCTGTATTTTACTATGAAGATATTCGTATTTATCGTGATCATAAGAATATGACAAATCGTTTAAATAATTGTGAACAAGCGAATGTGGATCGCGTTATAGCAACCGCTTATGATCAAATACAGGATATTGAACTTTTGAAGAAAAATGATCTTATTGGTTTATTAGAGGAGAAAGAAAAAATTGTTATTGAGTATCGTTTGAAGTATAAAGAAGCTTCTTTACAGGAATTGAGTGAAATTATTTCTTTAGAAACGGGGCAATCAATTACAAAATCAGGTCTTCATCATCGTTTTCAGAAAATTAAAACTCTAGCAAATAAAATTCGTTTAAATAAATTATAAAGAACTTTTGGTTCTTTTTTTTTATTTTTTTCTAAGAAGACAAATTTTTAAATTTATAGTATAATAGGTATGGTGAATATTTATGGATATGTATCAAAACCTATTTGATGTAGTAAAAAAACATGATCTTGTTGTTATTATGACACATAAAAATCCAGATTTAGATGGCTTTTCATCTTCTATTTGTATGTCTTATATGTTGAATAAAATGGGAATAGAAAGTCGCGTTTTTTTAGGAGAAACAGAGAGGGATATATCTGTTATTAAAGCTATGAAAGAGTTAGAGAAGACCTCGTTTCCTATTCAATATATCCATCAAGAAGAATTTGAAAATTTAGAAAATGTTTTATTGCTTGTTTTGGATGTTAATAAAGATTTTTTATTAGAATATCCAGAAATATTACAACAAAAATGGGATACTGTTGTAATTGATCATCATATAAAAGATGTCCATTATATAAAAGATACAGTTATGTCCTATGTGAATGCGAATGCCTCTAGTATCGTTGAAATTATGGTTGGGTATTTGCAATATTTGGGGATGAATATTCCACCCCTTTTAGCTACTATATTATTAGCTGGAATGGAAATTGATACCAATTCTTTTAATGTAAAAACCACTGCAGAAACATTTCTTAGTGCTGCCTATTTAATGTCAAATGGTGCAGATACCATAAAAAAGCAGGAACTTTTAAAAGAAGTAAAATCTACTTATATTAAAAAACAATATTTTATAAAGAATAGTCGTATGATTAATGAAAAAATGGCTCTTTGTGTTTTAGATCAATCGGTTTATTCTAATAAGTTTTTAGCTTCTTTATCGGAAGATTTACTTCAATTTGAAAACGTTGAAGCTTCTTTTACAATTGGAAAATTAAAAGATCAACGAATTGGTATTAGTGCAAGATCTCTTGGAAATATTAATGTGCTCGAGATTATTAGAAGATTAGGGGGTGGGGGCCATCTGACAGAGGCTGCCACGCAAATAGAAAATCAAACAATAGCGGAGGTTGAAAAGCAACTTCTTTCCGTTATAGAGGGAGGAAATATATGAAAGTCATTTTTTTAAAAGATGTAAAAGGACAAGGTAAAAAAGGTCAAATTAAAGAAGTCAAAGACGGTTATGGAATGAATTTTTTAATTAAAAATGGTTATGCTGTAATGGCTACCAAAACAGGCGTTACGCGTCTTGAACAGGAAAATCGTTTACAAGAAAAGGAAGAACAAGAAAAGATTGTTTCTTGTATGAAAATTAAAGAACAAATTGAAAAAGTCCAAGTAAAAATTCCTGTTAAAACAGGTGCGCAGGATCAAGTTTTTGGAAGCGTAAGTACTAAAACAATTGTATCTTATTTAAAAGAAATGGGAATTTCTGTAGATAAAAAAGAGATTCGATTAGAAATTCCACTTACCTCTCTTGGAAGTTATGATATAGAAATTAAATTACATAAAAAGGTAAGTGCAGTATTAAAGGTAACCTTAGTAAAGGAATGATGTTATGAAAGAAAAAGTGATGCCTCACAATATTGAGGCAGAGCAATCGGTTCTAGGAGCTATGTTTTTATCTAAATATGCGACACAAAAATGTGTAGAGAGTTTGGAAAAAGATTTATTTTATTTAGATAATCATGGAAAAATTTTTGAATCTATGAAGTCATTAACAGAGAGGAATATTCCGATTGATTTGACTATTGTAACAGAGGAACTTGAAAAAAGAGGTTGGCTTTCTGGAATTGGAGGGGTTGACTATTTAGTAGAAATTTTAAATTCTGTTCCAACCGCTGCTAATGTAGATGAATATATTAAAATTGTAGAGGAGAAAGCCATTCTTCGTCGTCTTATTGAAGAGGCTACCTGTATAGTATCCACGGGATATGATACTACCAATACTATTGAAGATGTTCTTGAAAATGCTGAAAAAAAGATTTTAAATGTCGTTAAAACAAGAAAAGGAACAGAATTTAAGACAATTCAAGAGGTTTTATTAAAAGCACAATCTGATATGGAAAAATTATCCCAAACAACAGGTGAGATTACAGGAATCGCAACAGGTTTTTATGATTTGGATAAGATTACAACAGGTCTTCATGAAAATGAACTGATCATTGTTGCTGCAAGACCAGGATTAGGGAAAACAGCATTTGCTCTTAATTTAGCAACCAATATGGCTCTTAATTCCCACAAAACAGTTGCCCTTTTTAATATGGAAATGTCCTCAGAGCAGTTGATTCTTCGTATGATTTCTTCTGTTGGACAAATTGATGGATATCGCTTAAAAAATGGAAAATTAGAAAATAATGATTGGAAAAAGTTTAACGAAGCAGTTAGTCGTTTATCTAAAACTAAAATTTTTTTGGACGATACTTCTGGGATGACAATAGGAGAGATTCGTGCTAAATGTCGTCGTCTTTCCTCTTCTTCTGAGGGGTTAGGTGTCATTATTATTGATTACCTACAGTTAATTAGTGGTTCTTCGAAGTATGCAGGACAAAGACAACAAGAGGTATCCGAAATTTCTCGTTCGTTAAAGACGATGGCAATGGAACTTGGCGTTCCCGTGATTGCCCTTGCCCAACTTTCCCGTAGTGTAGAGGGAAGGGAAGATAAAAGACCTCTTCTTAGTGATCTTAGGGAATCAGGTTCTATTGAACAAGATGCAGATATTGTTGCTTTTTTATTTCGAGAAGATTATTATACAAAGGAAATTTCAATTGACGAAAATACCAGTAAAACAGAACTTATTATCGCAAAACATCGTAATGGACCAACCAGTACTATTGATTTAATATTTAAAAGAAATACAAGTACTTTTGTAAATGCAGAAAAAGTGAAATCAGATATGGAGTGAAGAGATGAAAAATAATAAAATAATTTATGTAAGTATTACGGCTGTTTTAGGCATTTTGATATTTGCTTTGGGCTTTAATTATAAAACTAATGAGGAGCCTAGAACATATTATCAGGTATATTTAGAAGATGAGATATTAGGACTTATTACTTCCAAAGAAGATTTGCTTTCTTATATTGATAAACAAAATGCTTCTTTGAAAGAACAATATCATGTTGATAAGGTATATGAACCTAATAATTTAAAAATCCAAAAAGTTGTTACCTATGAAAATAATTTATTAACGATTGAAGAAGCGTATGCTTTAATTCAAAAAAAAGCCCCTTTTACTGTAAAGGGATATCAACTTACAGTCCATGGGGATGAAGAATTAAAATTTTATGTAATTGATCCTACTGTATTTAATGAAGCTGTTGAAGGTGTTATGGAAACATTTATTGGTACAAAAGCCTATCAAAATTATAAAAATAATACCCAAGAAGAAAATGCAACAGGAGTTATTATTGAGAATGCTTATATAGAAGAGGATATTACGATTAAGGAAGTACAAATTTCAGTCAATGAAAAAATTTACACGGACAAAAAAGAATTAACTACTTATTTACTTTACTCAGGGGATTTAGAGGAAAGTGAATATGTTGTTAAAAAGGGAGATACTATAAAATCTATTGCCTTTGCTAACGAGGTAAGTACAGAAGAATTATTTATGGCAAATCCAGATTATACAAGCGAAAATAATTTGGTGTATCCTGGACAAATTTTTAAAATTGTAAAAACGTCTCCTAAAATTAACGTTGTTTCAGAGGTTCACAGTGTAGAGGATAAGGAAAGTAAATACCGTATTGAAGAACAACACGATGCAGAACGTTTGAAAGATGATAATGAGGTAATTCAAAAAGGAGAATCTGGTATTCAACGTGTTACCCAAAAAATTAAATATGTAAATGGGATTGTAACTTATTCAACGAATGTTAGTACAATGGAATTAAAACCAAGTATAAGTGAAATTGTTATTATGGGAGATAAAGTTATTCCAAACGTTGGAAGTTTATACAGTTGGTATTGGCCTACTCTTAGTTATAATATTAATAGTCCTTATGGTTATAGAATTGATCCAATCACAGGAGATCGTAGACTTCATGGGGGATTGGATATTCAAGGAAATTATGGATCTCCTGTTTATGCTACTAATAATGGAACTGTTATAGAAGCAGAACATTCTGGAACGTTAGGAATACATATTATTATTAATCATAATAATGGTTATTATTCCGTTTATGGTCATATGCAAAAAATTGATAGTTCCGTAAAAGTTGGTAGAACTGTTAGTCGTGGTCAATATATGGGCGAGGTAGGAAGTACTGGAAAATCTACAGGACCTCATTTACATTTTGAAATTTGGAAAAATTGTTCTTGGTGTCGTGTAAATCCTTGGGATTATCTATGGTAAGAGTTTCCGTTTTAGCGAGTGGTTCTAAGGGAAATTGTTCTTATTTAGAAACAAATTGCTTAAGAATTTTAATTGATTTAGGAATTTCTTGTTTAAGTGTTGAAAAAAGATTACAAGCTCTATCGATTGATCCAAAAACAATTCAATATATCTTTTTAACACATACCCATATAGATCATGTTAGTGGATTAAAAGTCTTTTTGAAAAAATATCCTTGTTTTCTTGTTTTGAGTGAAAAAATGTATCAGGATGTAAAAGAATTTGTGCCTTATGAATGTTGTATCTTTGAAGAAGATTTTATTAAAAGAGAAGACTTAGAAGTTTCTATTTTTAAAACATCCCACGATGTGAGTGATGCAAGGGGATATATTTTTAAAAGTGAAGAAAAAGAACTTGTTTATATTACCGATACAGGATATATTCCACAAAAGAATTATGAGAAACTTCAAAATAAAGATTTATATATTATGGAGAGTAATCATGATGTTAAATTATTAATGGAAGGAAAATATCCCTATTATTTAAAACAAAGAATCTTAAGTGATATAGGGCATTTATCAAATAAAGATAGTGCTTATTATCTTTCGCATTTTATTGGCGATCATACCAAAAAAGTTATTTTAATTCATTTAAGTGAAGAAAATAATCAACCAGAAATTGCTCTTTCTACTTTGAGGGATACTTTAGAAAGAAAAAGTCAATCTGTTGAAATTATTATTTCAAAACAAGATAGAGAAACGGAACTCTTAGAAGTATGATTCGGATTATTTGTATTGGAAAAGTGAAAGAATCTTATTTTAAAGAAGCTATTTTGGAATATCAAAAGAGAATTTCAAAATATACGAAATTAGAAATTATTGAGCTTTCGGATTCGAGTTCTTCAGATATTTCGAAAGCTTTAGAAGTTGAAAAAGAAGAAATTTTACGTTTCCTTTCTAACAAAGATTATATTTGTAGTCTTGCGATTGAAGGAAAACAGTATGATTCTGTAGCTTTTTCTGAAAAAATAGAGAAAATTTTTGTTACTTATCCCAATATCACTTTTATTATTGGAGGTTCTTATGGACTACATTCTGCTATTAAAGAAAAATCTCATTCTTTACTTTCTTTTTCTAACATGACATTTCCGCATACTTTATTTCGTGTCTTATTGTTAGAGCAAATTTATAGAAGCTATCGAATACAAAATCACGAAACTTATCATAAATAATGTATAAAATAAAAAAAAGTCATCCACTATTAGTTAGGAGATGATTTTTTTATGAAACGTGTTGGTATCCTTTTGCTTTTTATTTCTATTTTTTATATAATGGTCGGAAATGCTGTTGAAGAGTTTGATATCCGAATTCCAGATGAAGCCTTACGAATTCGAATTGTTGCTAATAGTAATACAGAGTATGATCAAAGAATTAAAAGAAGTGTTCGCGATTCGGTGCAGGCGAGTGTTGCAGACTTGTTAAAGGATGTTTCTTCTTTAAAAGAAGCGAAAGAAATTTTGAATCAAAATCTTTCTAAGATTGATAATTTGGTATCCAATACTTTAAAAAAAGAAAATTATGAATTAGGTTATACTATTCGTCTTGGGTATAATTATTTTCCACAAAAGGAATATAAAGGTGTTCTTTATGAGGACGGATTATATGAATCATTATTAATTACTTTAGGAGAGGGTTCTGGGGATAACTGGTGGTGTGTTCTTTTTCCACCTCTTTGTCTTTTAGAAGCCGAAGAAAGTGATGAGATTGAGTATAAATCTTACGTCAAAGAATTAATTGGCAAATATTTTTGATGTAGAAATAAAATATTTATTTTCTATATTCTAAAATAACCTTCTTTTCATACATTGAAATAGGAGGTTTTTCTATGCCAATTTTTGTACTTTTTATGATTGCTGTATCTTTAAGTATGGATGCTTTTTCTCTTGCCCTTGCCTATGGAACGTTACATTTAGATAAAAAAGATGTTATTAGTTTATCCAGTGTTGTAGGTGTTTATCATTTTTTTATGCCTCTTTTAGGTTTGTTACTAGGAAGTCTTTTTTTACATATTGTTCGTATTGATCCAAAATTAGTTGTTTTTATTATTTTATCTTTTATTGGATTAGAAATGATTTTAGAAAGTTTTAAACAGGAAGAAATTCATGTTTTAAAATGGAAGGAAAGATTTCTTTTTGGACTTGCAGTCAGTATGGATAGTTTTTCGGTTGGGATTGGTTTAAAAACAATCACAGAACATATCTTTCTTTCTCCTTTTCTTTTTTCTATTTGTAGTTTTTTCTTTACTTATTTAGGACTTCGTTTAGGGACTATCTTAAGTCAAAAATTTGGAAAAATATCAACTCTTTTAGGAGGTATTGTTTTAATTCTAATCGGAATCCGTTATTTATTTTAAAAAGTTCCTTGTTTTTTCTATTAAAAATGTTTATAATGAAGATAAACACCCTAGATTTCATAAAACTTTATATTTTAAAAGTAGCGAAATAGATAAAAAAACATATTAATAAAATAGATAGTAGTGGAGGAATGTATGAAAAAAATAGAAATACAAGGTGGGAGGATTCTTGAAGGAACTATTTGTGTCAGTGGGGCTAAAAATAGTGCAGTAGCACTTGTTCCTGCTTCTCTTTTATGTGACGAGGTTGTGCATATTGATAATGTTCCTAATATATCTGATATGGATGCTCTTAAAGAAATTTTAGAGTATTTACATGTTTCTTTCCAAAGGGAAAAAAATTCGGTTACAATTGATGCAACTTCTTTAGAAAATTTAGAAATTCCAGAAAAAGTGTCTAGTAAATTGAGAGCTTCTTATTATTTTATGGCAGCTCTTCTTGGAAGGTGTAAACATGTAGAAATGTATTTTCCAGGGGGCTGTTCTATTGGGGCAAGGCCTATAGATCAGACTTTAAAAGGGTTTAAGGCATTGGGAGCTACCGTTTTAGAAGAAAAAAATAAATATATTATCCATGCAGAGGAACTTATTGGAAATTCGGTTTATTTAGATATGCCAAGTGTTGGGGCAACTATTAATACAATGTTAGTAGCCGTTCGAGCAAAAGGTTTAACCATTATTGAAAATGCAGCGAAAGAGCCAGAAATTGTAAATGTTGCGACTTTCTTAAATACAATGGGAGCAAAAATTACAGGGGCTGGTACAAGTGAAATTCGAATTGAAGGAGTTTCTTATTTAAAGGCTTGTTACGCAGAAGTGATTCCAGATCGAATTGAAGCGGGAACGTATATTATTGCGGGTGCTTTGATGGGAAACCACTTGAAAATTGAAAATATTATTCCAGAGCATGTAGAGTCTTTGCTTTTAAAATTAAAAGAAATGGGTGTTCCTATGGAGATTGGTCCCGATTATCTTTTTATTTCAAAAGCAGAGCATTATAAAAATATTCAGGTAAAGACTCTTGGTTATCCAGGCTTTCCAACGGATTTACAACAACCCTTGACAACCCTATTGACATGTTGTGATGGAATTTCGACTTTAGAAGAGACTATTTATGAAAATCGTTTTCAAAATGTTGGATATTTAAATCGTATGGGAGCAAATATCCAAATTGACGGGAAGAAGATTTTTATTAAAGGTCAGATCGGAAGAGCACACGTCTGAACTCCAGTCACCCAAGTCTATCT
>CAMSXY010000014.1 GCA_947065955.1 uncultured Caryophanales bacterium
TTTAAAAGACCTAATTATTTCAAATTTAAATTTTCTAATTGTCTTTTTTTCTCTTGCATTATCAAAACGCTCGTTTCCATAATAATCTCCATTTTCGTACTAATATAGATACTATTTATTCTCTTTAAAATAGGAATTTTTTAAAGTAAGTTTTTTGGAACCTTCATCAAAAACCATCTCGTCAGATAAAGGTTGAGAAGCTGTTTTCTCTTGAACCTGAAAGTCAAAAGGTCCATCTTGTTTTAAATTCGATAAATAATCTGAAAAAAGATTTATTTTTTCTTCTAATGTTTTTAAATTCCCTTTTTTATAACTTAAATTCATTAAAACTTCCTGAAGCTCTGCTTCAGTGTCCAAAAAATTATCATTTTGGAATTTCATTATAAGCGAAATCCCAGGAACATAAAAACAAACAAAGGAAAGAAAATCCAAAATACCAGAAAAACCTTTTACAATAGCGATATGGTTAAAAAAGAAAAGAACCATAAAAATACAAAAAATAAATGCTGTTACAAACGTTTTTTTCTTACCACTAGCCATATTGTTTTTCTTTTTTGTTAATTGTCTTTCTTTATCCTCTAAAAGAAGAATTTGTCCCTTTAGATCTTCGACTAGCTGACTATCCCTTCCTATTTCTAACGCAAGCTTTCTACTTTCAAAATTTATATCACATTTCTCTTTATTTTTCATAATAACCATCCTCCAATAAACAAATAATATACAACTTTTCCTTTGAAATGTCAAACAATTTTACTTCAAAATAAAATGTTAAATCTATTATATACAAAATTAAAATTTAATATTCCTAAAACAACTAAAAACTAACCTTGTTTTTTAGTAAAATACCAACAAAAAAGGTAAAACCATAATTACTTTTTAAGAGAATGTACTTTTATCTTTGAATTTTCTTTAATTTCCATAGATCGCTCTAATAAAGAACCTAAAAGTTCATCAATTGCTTCTTCTCGCCTTCTACTCATTTCTGCTATTTCCTGTTGTTTGCTTTCGATTAATTCTTGTTTTAAACGGAGTAATTGAAAAATTTTATCACACTTTTTCCCAACACTTCCAGAATAAGATTTCAATTTATTCAGTTCACTAGAATTACAATTTATTCTATTTTGTATATCTTCTAAATCAACAGATTTCATTTCTTCACGCTCTTTATGAGTAACAAAAAAATAACTGGCCGTATAAAAAAAGGCTGAACCAAAAAAAGAAACCAAACCAGAAAAAAGAAAACTTGCTAAACTAAAGTTTGTTTCAATTCCAAGCAAAATAGGTGCTGTCATTATAGAAATCCATAAAATAATCATGTTTATTGTTCCAAAAATAATCATATCCCTTTTTTGCTTTCTAAAGATACGAGGTATAATATGCAACACACGTTCTTTTTGATTTTCTAAATTGCTAATCTCACTTTGTAAAGAACTTATCGCTAATTGCGATTGTAAATAATCCTGCTCAACCTTTTCAGCTTCTCCTTCAGCTTCCTCTTTTTCTAATAGTAAACTTTTAAGTTCCTTCTTTTTTGCCAAAATAATTTTAAAATATTGATCCATCAAAATAACCTCCCCTAAATGGCATTATAATAATATTTTTATAAACTTGATAGCTACATTTTCTGTGATATTTTTTTATTTTGAATAGTATATAAAATTCGAAGTTGTAACCAATAAGGAACAAATCTACTTAAAAACAAAAAACACCTAAAAGAAAAGCCTGGTACAATTACTCTTTTTCTTTCAAACATTTTCAAAAGAGCATACCTCGCAACTTCGCTGCTTTCATATTTTTTTAAAGAAAAACCAACATTTGCAACTTTCCCAAATTCCGTATCCATAGGTCCAGGACAAAGACTTCCAATATAAACAGAACTCTCTTCTCTTCGAAGTTCTTCAAAAATAGCTTCTGTCAAATGAAGTACATAAGATTTTGTTGCATAATAACTTGCCATTTGCGGGCCAGAAAAAAAAGAAGCTATAGAAGCTACATTCAAAATATAGCCACGGTTTCGTTCCTTAAAAACTTTCAAAAATAATTTTGTAAGAGTATGAACTGCTTTGATATTCAAATCAATCATATCCAATTCATCTTCTAATTTAGTTTCATAAAAATCTCCAAATACACCAAATCCAGCATTATTAATTACAAGATCAATAGGCTCATTTTTAATTTTATTAAATAACTTAACACAGTTAAACGTACTAGAAATATCTACTGCATAAATCGCCACATCCGTTTTCAGTTCCTTTTTAACTTCTTCTAAACGTTCCTTTCTCCTAGCGACTAAAATCAAATCATAGCCTTGTTCACTTAAAAGACGTGCAAATTCCCTTCCAAGACCCGAACTAGCCCCTGTAATAAATGCCTTCATTTTATCACCAATCTCATTATATCGAAATTATTAAAAAACATCAAGAAAAAAAGACGTTTAACGGTCTTCTTCAACTAATTCAAGAATAACTACTAAAGCGTCGTCTCCTCTTCTTTCAGATAGTTTTAAAATTCTTGTGTAACCACCATTACGATTTTGATAACGAGGTGCCAAAACTTCAAATACCTTTTTAACAACTTCATTATCGTTATGGAAAAAAGCAAGTGCTTTTCTTCTAGCTACAAGAGAACCATCTTTACCATAAGAAATCATTTTATCAACAAATTTACGAACTTCTTTAGCTCTTGTTTCTGTTGTTTCAATTTTTTCATTCATAATAACATCTCTTGTAAGATTTGAAAGCATACTTTTTCTATGTTTATTTGTGCGTCCTAATTTTCTATAAGCCATAAAAACCTCCTAACTATTAGTCCTCTTCACGGAACCTAAGTCCCATATCTTTAATTTTATCGATTACTTCTTTCAAGGATTTTTTACCTAAATTACGAATTTTCATCATTTCTAATTCTGATTTTTCAGTTAAATCACCAAGTGTATTAATACCTGCCCTTTTAAGACAATTATAAGCACGAACAGAGAAATCCAAATCATCAATAGATGTTTCTAGTTTTTTAAGTTTGCTATCCTCTTGTTTAGCATTCATAATACCTGTCATATCAGCAATTTCACTTAAATTCGTAATAATATTCATATGCTCAATTACAATTTTTGCAGCAAGAGCCATAGCTTCTTCTGGTCTTAAAGAACCATTCGTTTCTACATTCATAATTAATTTATCATAATTAGCATCTTGCCCAACACGAGCATTTTCTACCTCAAAACTAACTCTTTCTACAGGAGAATAAATCGCATCAATAGGAATAAAATCAACTGCTTTATTCTCAATATATTTTTTATTATCAACAGAAGGAACATAACCTCTACCACTTGAAACGATCATTTCCATATCAAGTTTTCCGCCTTTTGATACTGTAGCAATCAATTGATCCTTATTAATAATTTCAACATCAGCATCCGCTAAAATATCCCCAGCAGTTACAACACGTTCTTCACTAACGGATAAATGAAGAATTTTATCCTCTTCTGTATGTTTTAAAATAACGACATTTTTTAAATTTAAAATAATCGTTGTAACATCTTCAACAATTCCCTCCAAGGTTTGAAATTCATGCATAGCACCTTCAATTTTAACCGCTACAATAGCACTTCCTGGCATTGAAGAAAGCATAACACGTCTAAGAGCATTCCCAATCGTTGTTCCAAATCCTCTTTCTAAAGGTTCTAATTCAAATTTTCCGAAATGATTATTTTCAACATATTCTGTTATTTTATAGATTGGTTTTTCAAAATTTAACATGAATCTCCACTCCCTTTCTTTTATCCACGTGGACGTTTTGGTGGACGACATCCATTATGTGGTATTGGTGTAACATCAGATATTGCTGTAATTTCAAGACCTGCTGTTTGTAAAGAACGAATAGCGGTTTCACGACCTGATCCTAAACCTTTAACAAAAACTTCTACCTTTTTCATTCCCATATCAACAGCTGCTTTTCCAGCCGCTTCTGCAGACATTCCGGCTGCAAATGGAGTTGATTTTTTACTTCCCTTAAATCCAAGAGTTCCAGCAGAAGCCCAACTAATTGCATTTCCTTCCATATCACTAATGGTTACAATAGTATTATTAAACGTTGAATGAATAAATGCTTTACCTTCTGGTACATTCTTTTTAACTTTACGTTTTCTTGCTTTATAAGCCATAAACTAACCTCCTTTAGCATTTCATTATTTTTTCTTATTAGCTACAACTTTTCCTTTACCCTTACGAGTACGTGCATTACGATTGGTTCTTTGACCTCTAACAGGTAATCCCTTTTTATGACGGGTTCCCTCATAAGAATTGATTTCCATTTTGGTTTTAATATTCATGTTAACTTCACGACGTAAATCTCCTTCCGTCATGTATTTGTTAACCTCATCACGAATACGATCCAATTCTTCTACACTTAATTCTCCAGCTCTTTTGTTAATATCTACTTTAGCATTCTTTAAAATTTGATTAGATAAACTTCTTCCAATACCATAGATATAAGTAAGAGCAATTTCAATACGCTTATTATTTGGTACATCTACACCTTTAATACGTGCCATATAAACACCTCCTATTAACCTTGTCTTTGTTTATGTTTTGGATTAGAGCAAATAACATATACTCTACCCTTACGTCGAATAATTTTACATTTGTCACAAATTTTTTTAACTGATGCTTTTATTTTCATATCTGTTCCTCCTACTATTTCCTATAGGTTATTCGCCCACGTGTTAAATCATACGGTGATAATTCTAGGGTTACTGTATCACCTGGTAAAATGCGAATATTGTTCATTCGGATTTTACCAGAAACGTGAGCGGTTACAGTAATTTTATTTTCAAGTTCTACTTTAAATTCCCCATTCGGTAAAGCTTCTACGACTTTTCCTGTTACGCCAATAACATCCTCTTTTGCCATTATATCACCTCTTCGTTAAAATTTCATAACCATCTTTGGTAACAAGTACAGTATGCTCAAAATGAGCGGATGGTTTATTGTCTGCTGTAATAATGGTCCAATCATCTTCCAATATATAGACATTTGGACTTCCAAGATTGAGCATAGGTTCAACAGCAATCACCATACCCTCTTTTAAAATAGGCCCCATACCCTCATGCCCATAATTTGGCACATCGGGTTCTTCATGAAGATGAGAGCCCACACCATGTCCTACTAATTCTTTTACAACACCAAGTTGATGTTTTTTTGCATAAGCTTCCACCTTTGCTCCAATATCCCCAACATGACATCCGTCATGAATAGCCGATAAACCTTCAAACAAAGATTTTTCTGTATGCTCTAAAAGATACGCTTTCTTAGGACTTACCTCTCCAACAGGATAACTCCAAGCAGAGTCTCCATGATATCCCTTATAACAAGCTCCAATATCAATAGAAATAATATCGCCTTTTCGAAGTTTTCGATTTCCAGGAATCCCATGCACAACTTCTTCATTAATCGAAACACATATACTTCCTGGAAAGCCATCATAATTTAAAAACGATGGTGTTGCATCCTGACTAAGAATAAAATCATAAGCAAGTTGATCCAATTCTTTGGTAGTAATCCCCTCTTTAATAAAAGGAATTAAATACAGATGACAAGCTCCTGTTATTTCTCCTGCTTTTCGTAAAAGTTCAATTTCTCTAGAAGATTTTACACTAATCATATTTCACCTTCTACTATTTTTCGAATACTTTCCGTAATAACAGAAATTTTTTGATTACTATCTACACGATATAAAAGACCCTTTTCTTCATAATAATGAATTAATGGTTCTGTAGATTTTTGGTATACTTCATAACGATTTAGAAGTGTTACTTCATTATCATCTTCTCTTTTTATAAGAGAACTTGCACAAGAATCACAAATTCCTTCTTTTAAAGGTTTTTCTCCATCGACAAAAGTATTATAAAGTTTTCCACAGCTTTTGCAAGATAACCGTCCAAGAAGTCTTTTAAGTGCAACATCATAAGGAAGCTCTAATAAAACTACAAAAGGAAGTTCCTTTTTTTCCCTTAAAAGAAATTCTTGATACCACTTTGCCTGATCAATATTTCTTGGAAACCCATCAAGTATATATCCATTGCTACAATCGTTTTCTTTCAATCTTTCCTCTACTAACCGAAAAAGAATATCATCCGTTATAAGAAGACCCGAATTCATATCCTTTTCAATACTTTTTCCAAGTTCCGTTTGCTTACAAACTTCACTTCGAAGTAGATTTCCTGTTGAAATAGAAGGAATATGATAAATTTCAGAAATAATTTTTGATTGTGTTCCCTTTCCTGCAAGAGGAGGAGCAATAAAAACAATACTTTTCATTTTTTTATCTTCTTCCTCTTTTATAACTACGACTTAAAAGTTCACTATCAATTTGTTTATAGGTTTCAAGTGCAACACCAACAACAATTAAAAGTCCTGTTCCTCCAATCGAAACACTCGAAGGAAGATTGCTGATCCAGCCAAAAATGATTGGAAGAGCTGCAATAATACTTAAACAAGAAGCTCCAACAAGGGTAATTCTTTTTAAAACTTTTGTAATATATTTCCCAGTTTCTTCTCCTGGACGAACCCCAGGGATAAAACCTCCATTTTTACTTAAATTATCTGCCATTTCTTGTGGTTTAATTTGAAAGAAAGTATAAAAATAAGTAAATGCGAAAATTAAAACAATATAAAGAATAAAACCTGTTACACTTGTCATAGATATCCACTTATTAATAAACAAAGTAAATCCTTCTTTTTTCAATAACCCTGCAATTAAAGAAGGGATCGAAATTAAAGTAGATGCAAATATAACAGGAATAACACCTGCAGAATTCAATTTAAAAGGTAAATAACTATTTGCTCCACCATAGAAACTATTTGATTTATTTGTATACTGCACAGGTATTCTTCTCTCAGCACTTTGCTCAAAAATAACGCCAACAATAATAAGTGCATAAACAATAACAAACAAAACAAACATCAAAATTCCAATAAAAGAACTCATCGTTGTTGAATTTACAAGAGCATCATAAGCGGTTGCAAACATAAGAGGCATATTTGAAATGATTCCAGCCATAATGATTAAAGACATTCCATTTCCAACACCCTTTGCAGTAATACGATCTCCTACCCATAAAAGTAGACAAGTTCCCGCTGTAAGAATTAAAGAGTATTGCATATAATCTAACACGTTCTTACCAGATATAAAAGTAAAAGAATAAATATATCCTTGTAAGAAAGCAAGAGCAATTCCCACAATTCTTGTAATTTGATTAAGTTTATTTCTTCCAACTCCACCTTGCTTACTTAAATCAGAAAGATATGGAATAATATCTGCCGATAAAAGTTGAATAACAATGGATGCAGTAATATAAGGACCAACTCCTAAAGCAAAAATAGAAGCTTTTTCCATAGATCCTCCACCCATTAAACTCATGAGTTGTAAAAATCCAAGACCTTCTGTTCCAAGCGTTGTTTGATCAATTCCAGGAACAATAATCGCAGATCCTAATTTAAAAATAAAGAGGCAGAAAAAAGTAAACAAGATCCTTTTTTGTAAATCCTTGTTTTTGGGATTGAATATTTGCTTAATAAATGCAAACATTTTAGATCACCTCTGCTTTTCCACCTAATTTTTCTATTTGTTCCATAGCTTTCTTTGAAAAACTATGTGCTTGAACATTTAATTTTTTTTCTAAAGTTCCATTTCCTAAAACTTTAATACCATCTAATTGATTCTTGATAATTCCCATTTCCTTTAAGATTTCTGGAGTAACTTGTGCCCCATCTTCAAAATGATTTAAATCACCCACATTAATTGTAGCATATCTTACTTTAAACATAGCATTGGAAAATCCTCTTTTTGGAAGTCTTCTAAATAATGGTAATTGTCCTCCTTCAAAACCTGGACGAACTCCACCACCACTTCGAGCATTTTGTCCTTTATGACCTTTTCCACTTGTTTTTCCATTTCCGGTAGCAACGCCACGTCCCACTCTTTTACGTTTTGAAGTAGCGCCTTCGGCTGGATGAATACTATTTAATTTCATTAGACCAATTCCTCAACTTTCTTACCACGTAATTTTGCAACTTGTTCTGCTGTTTTTTGAGACTTTAATGCTTCAAGGGTAGCATATGCCATATTAATTTTAGTGTTAGATCCAAGTGATTTTGATAGGATATCTTTAACTCCTGCAAGTTCTAGTACAGCTCTTACAGCGCCTCCTGCTTTTACTCCAGTACCTTTTGATGCTGGTTTTAACATAACACGACTTGCACCTCTTACACCAATAGCTTCGTGTGGAATGGTTCTTTCATCAACAATAGACACATTTACTACATTTTTTGTAGCGGCAGCAACAGCCTTTTTAATAGCATCTGGAACTTCATTTGCTTTTCCAGTTCCGATTCCAACTAGTCCCTTACGGTTTCCTACGGCTACGGTTGCAGAAAAACGGAAATGACGACCACCTTTAGTTACTTTCGTAACACGACCAATATTGATGATTTCTTCTTCAAATTGTTTTGGGCGTGGTTCTCTAACTTTTCTTTCCATCTATTTCCCTCCTTTAGAATTCTAATCCATTTTCACGTGCAGCTTCTGCTAAAGCTTCTACACGTCCATGATATAGGTATCCACCTCTATCAAATACGACTTTAGTAATATTTTGTTCTTTTGCTCTTTTTGCAAGTAATTCTCCGACTTTTCTAGCAGCTTCTACATTTCCACCATTTTCAAGTTTCAATTCTTTATCGATAGAAGAAGCACTTACTAAAGTTACATTTTTTGTATCATCAATGATTTGAGCAAAAATATTTTGATTGGAACGAAATACATTTAATCTTGGTGTAGTACTTGTCCCAGATACTTTGTTTCGAACACGTTCATGACGAGCAAGACGTGCTTCGTTTCTTGATTCTTTCTTGATCATAATTTGTCTCCTTTTCTATCTAAAATTAAGAAGCCTTTTTACCAACCTTACGAATAATGGTTTCATTCGCATAACGAATTCCTTTTCCTTTGTAAGGTTCTGGTTTTCTAATTTTTCTTACACTAGCAGCAAATTCTCCTACTAATTGTTTATCTGCACCACGTACAAATAATTCTGTATTACTTGGAACTTCAAGAGTAATTCCCTCTGGAATATCCACATTTACAGGATGAGAATAACCTGCTGTTACTACGAGTTTTCCATCTTTTAAAGCAAAACGATATCCAACTCCGACAGACTCTAACTTTTTTTCAAATCCTTCTGTAACACCTTTTATCATATTGGCGATATTGGCATTTGCTGTCCCATGAAAGTTTTTAAAATTATCATTTTTTCTTGTAATAACAATTTCATTATCTTTAACTTCTACTTGAATATTAGCATGTACCTCAGTAGAAAGTTCTCCCTTAGGACCTTTTACGTTTACAGTGTTTTCTGTAACAGTAACCGTTACACCTTCTGGTATTACAAGTACGCGATTTCCTATACGACTCATATTATCCTTTCCTTTCTACCAAATATAAGCTAAAACTTCTCCACCTAATGAAGCATTTCTTGCCATTTTATCGGTCATAATTCCCTTAGATGTAGAAATGATTGCGATTCCAAGTCCATTAAGTACACGAGGCACATCCATAGCCTTGGCATAAACACGAAGTCCTGGTTTTGAAATTCTTTTAAGACCAGTAATGACTCTTTCTCTGTTTTCACCATATTTTAAAGATAAAACAATCACATCTTGGACATTATTTTTCTTAACTTTATAATCAATAATAAATCCTTCTTCTTTTAAAATTCTTGCGATTTCTACTTTCATCTTAGAAGATGGTACTTCAACTTCTTTATATCTCATTGCATTTGCATTACGAATTCTCGTAAGCATATCTGCGATTGGATCTGTAACCATAAAATCCCTCCTTACACTTACCAACTAGATTTTTTAACGCCTGGTATTTGTCCTTTATATGCTAATTCTCTAAAACAAATTCGGCAAATTCCATATTTTTTAAGCACGGAATGAGGTCTACCACATCTTTCACAACGTGTATATTCACGTACTTTATATTTTGGAGTTCGCGCTTGTTTTATGATCATACTTTTTTTAGCCATAATTTCCTCCTAATAGTATTATTTTTTAAATGGCATACCGAAACCTTTTAAGAGATCGTGTGCTTCTTCGTTAGACTTAGCTGTAGTAACAAATACGATATCCATACCACGTACTTTAACCACGTTATCGTATTCAATTTCCGAGAAGATTAATTGTTCTGTTAATCCCAATGTATAATTTCCTCTTCCATCAAATGCTTTTGCAGAAATACCTCTAAAGTCCCTTACACGTGGAAGTGCGATACTAATTAATTTATCTAAAAAATTATACATATTTTCCCCACGTAAAGTAACCTTACATCCAATTGCTTGGCCTTCTCTTAGTTTAAATCCAGCAATGGCTTTTTTTGCTTTTGTTGCAACTGGTTTTTGTCCTGTAATAGCTTCTAATTCATTCATAGCAGCTTCTAACATCTTTGCATTGTGAGCAGCATCTCCAACACCAATATTTACAACAATCTTATCTAATTTTGGTACTTCCATAATACTTTTATATTTGTATTTGTCTTTTAAACTAGGTACGATTTCACTTACATATTTTTCTTTTAGGCGGTTCATATATACCCTCCTTCCAATTAATCAAGAACACTTTTCGATTTTTTTGTAATTCTTACCTTTTTTCCGTTTTTATCGGTAGTATGTTCAATTCTTGTTCTAGTATTTGTCTTAGGATCCAAAATCATAACATTAGAAGCATGAATTGGAGCTTCTACTTCTACAATAGAACCTGGGTTTTGTCCATTTGGTTTTACTGTTTTTTTCACCAAATTGATGCCTTCTACAACAACTTTATTAGATTCTTTTAAAACTTCTCTAATAACGCCTTGTTGTTTCTTGCATTTTCCAGAAATAACAACTACTTTATCTCCTTTTTTAAAGTTCATACTCTTCCTCCTTTAAGGATTTATAACACTTCTTTTGCTAGTGATACAATTTTCATAAAATCTTTATCACGAAGTTCTCGTGCGACTGGTCCAAATACACGAGTTCCAACTGGACTTTTATCATCTTTAATAATAACGCAAGCGTTATCATCAAATTTAATATAAGATCCATCTTTTCTTCTTAGACCAAATTTACTTCTAACAATTACAGCCTTTACAACTTTACCTTTACCAACTGTACCATTAGGAGTTGCGTTTTTTACGGTTCCAACAACTATATCTCCAATATTACCAGTTTTTACTTTGCTTCCTCCAAGGACACGAATAACAGATATTTCACGTGCACCAGAGTTATCAGCAACTTTAAGACGGCTTTCTTGTTGAATCATATATTAATTCCTCCTTATCCGCTTGCAACTATAAAATAATTGCTTTTTCTACGATTTCCACTAAACGATAGTGTTTTGTTTTAGATAGTGGTCTAGTTTCAGCAATACGTACAACATCTCCAACTTGTGCTTCATTTTTTTCATCATGAGCAGCATATTTTTTGGAATATTTTACACGCTTTTTGTATAATCTATCATTTTTGTAAGTTTCTACGAGTACCGTAATTGTTTTATCATTTGTGCTACTTACAACCTTACCTAATAATTCACGGTTCTTCTTTTCCATAAATAAATCTCCTTAATTTTTTCTTTCATTTAAAATGGTTTTTAAACGTGCAACTAATTTTCTTAGTTCCTTAATTCTGGAAGGTTTTTCTAGGTTCCCAGTAGCTTGGCTTAAACGTAGATTAAATAGTTCTTCTTTTGATTCTTCAATTTTTTTGATGATTTGTTCATCACTTAAAGCACGAATTTCTTGATTAGTCAACGTTCTCACCACTTTCTTTTTTTACAAACTTACATTTGATAGGAAGCTTATGCATAGCAAGCCTTAAGGCTTCTCTTGCAACATCTTCTGTTACGCCACCAATTTCGAACATAATTTTTCCTTTTTTTACTACTGCAACCCAAACTTCTGGTTGACCTTTACCTTTACCCATACGAGTTTCTAGAGGTATTTTCGTTAATGATAGGTGAGGGAAAATATTAATCCAAACTTTTCCACCACGTTTCATAAAACGTGTCATAGCAACACGAGCTGCTTCAATTTGTTGTTGTGTAATCCAAGCACCCTCTAATGCCTCTAGCCCATATTCTCCAAAACTTAATTCCTTGTTTCCTTTTGTAACACCATCATATCTTAAACGATGTGGTCTTCTATATTTCGTTCTTTTTGGAATGACTGCCATGTTGACCCTCCTTTTTCTTAGTAGGAAGGATTTCTCCTTTATAAATCCAAACTTTTACACCGATTTTACCATAGGTTGTATTGGCTTCTTTATGTGAATAATCGACATCGGCTCTTAAAGTATGAAGTGGAATATTTCCTTCCGTATATCCTTCAGTACGAGCCATATCAGCTCCACCTAAACGTCCTGATACAGAAGTTTTAATTCCCTTTGCTCCCGCTTTCATTGTATTTCGAATTGCTCTTTTTTGAGCAATACGGAAAGATACCCTATTTTCAATTTGATGTGCAATAGATTCTGCAACAAGGGCAGCATCTAAATCTGGATTTTTAATTTCCATAATAGAGATTTGAATATCCTCCCCAACTAATTTGGATAATTCTTTTTTAATTTTTTCAATTTCATCTCCACCATGTCCAATTACTACACCAGGTTTTGCAGTATTAATAATAATATCTGTCTTTTTTGCGGTTCTTTCAATAAGAATCGTTGAAACAGCAGCATCTTTCAATCTTTTTTCTAAGAATTTACGAATTTTAACATCATTATTTAAATACTTAGAAAAATCTTTATTTCCAGCATACCATTTTGATTCCCAAGTCTTATTGATTCCTAATCTAAGTCCTATTGGACTAACCTTTTGACCCACGAGTTTTCCTCCTTTGCTTAATTTCTCTCACTTACAACAACTGTAATATGACTGGTTCTTTTTTTGATTGGATCTACATGTCCACGTGATCCAAAACGCATTCTTTTCATTGTAACGCCCTCATCAATATAGGCTTTTGTAACGTATAGTTTTTCTTTATCTAATCCAAAGTTATTCTCTGCATTGGCAGTTGCAGAAACAAGAACTTTAGAAATAAGACGTGCAGCTTCTTTATTTAAATTATTTAAAATAATTTCCGCTTCTTTAACACTTTTTCCTCGTATTAAATCGATTACTAAACGTGCTTTACGAGGAGCGATGCGAGCTCCTTTATGAATCGCGATTGCTTCCATTTCCTCACCTTCCTGGTAAATTATTTTTTGTCTTTGTTATCGCCATGTCCACCAAATTTACGTGTCAATGCGAATTCTCCTAATTTATGCCCAACCATATCTTCTGTTACATAAACAGGGATAAATTCTTTACCATTATGAACAGCAAATGTGTGTCCGACAAATTCAGGATAAATTGTAGAACGGCGAGACCAAGTTTTAATTACTTCTTTTTTTTGCGTTTCGTTTGCTTTTTTAACCTTTACCATAAGACTTCCGTCTACAAAAGGCCCTTTTTTCAAACTTCTAGCCATTTAAATCATCCTTTCACTATTTTGTTTTACGACGACGAACAATTAATTTATTACTTGCTTTTTTCTTATCACGTGTTTTATATCCTAAAGCTGGTTTACCCCAAGGAGTAACTGGACCTTTACGTCCAATAGGTGTTCTTCCTTCTCCACCACCATGAGGGTGATCATTAGGGTTCATAACAGAACCACGAACCGTTGGACGAATTCCCATATGTCTTTTACGACCTGCTTTTCCTAAACTAACAAGTTCATGATCCGCATTTCCAACTTCACCAACCGTTGCACGACAAACGCTTAATACTTTACGAACTTCTCCGCTCGATAAACGAAGTAAAGTGTATTTTCCTTCTCTACCTAAGATTTGAACACTTGATCCAGCAGAACGAGCCATTTGGCCACCTTTTCCTGCTTTCAATTCCACATTATGTACAAGAGTACCTTCTGGAATATTTTCTAAAGGAAGTGAATTACCAACTTTAATATCTGCTTTTTCTCCACTTTCAATTTTTTGTCCAACCATTAAGCCCTTTGGAGCAATAATATATCTTTTTTCTCCATCAGCATATGTAATAAGAGCGATGTTGGCGCTACGATTTGGATCGTATTCAATTGAAGATACGGTTCCAATAATACCATCTTTATTTCTTTTAAAATCGATAATACGATATTTTCTTTTTTCTCCACCACCACGATGTCTTACCGTAATTCTTCCTTGATTATTACGTCCACCATTTTTTTTAAGGGTAACAACCAATGATTTTTCAGGAGTAGAAGTCGTAATTTCTTCATTGATAAGTTTTGACATGCCACGTGTACCATTTGTCATTGGTTTGTAAGTCTTTATCGCCATATATATCCTCCTTTCAATTAATTAAGTTCGATTGAACTTCCTTCCTGTAATTTTACAATTGCCTTTTTAACTCTTTGTGTTTTTCCAATATAACGTCCAACTCTTTTTTTCTTTGGTTTTACGTTAATGGTGTTTACACTTTCTACTTTAACATTAAAGATTTTTTCAATAGCTTGTTTAATTTCCGTTTTATTCGCTTTTGGATCTACACGAAATACAATCGTGTTATGATTTTGCGCCAAATCAGAACTTTTTTCTGTAATAACAGGTGATTTGATAATGTCACGATAATTATTCATTAAGCAAACACCTCCTCAATAGCTTTTAATGCATCAACTGTAACAACTAACTTGTCAGCTGATACAATATCTAAAACATTTATTTCGCTTACTTCAAGTAAAATAACATTATTTAAATTGCGACTTGATAAAATCACATTTTCATCTAATTCATTTACTACAATTAAAGTTTTATTTTCTAATTTTAAATTGCTTAGGATTGTTTTCATTTCTTTTGT